>JAHDBO010000013.1:10436-16574 GCA_020630355.1 Saprospiraceae bacterium | reverse complement strand
CGTTTTCGTTTTATAAAATGATCTATAGGCAGTAGATTTCATTCTAAAATCAGATATTAGTAATTAGTCTTTAGATATTAGATTGAAAATCATTCTTTTATAGCCTACTGTTTTTACCAAAATCGAAAATCTAAAATCGAAAAATAGTGATTATTCTGAATGATTTTGTATGTGAGCCTGCCTGAGCAAGCTGGTTTTTAAAACCTAGTAACTCCAAGAGTTCTGGGTCATTTCCAATGGGATTCCTTTTGGACAAAATTTTTCATTCAGAATCAAGTCTAATGTCTACTATTTATAGTTGTTTAAAGAAAAAACAACCGTCGTCCCTTCACGGTATTCTGATTGTATATCGATAGTGCCCCCATGAAGTTGTATGATTTTTTTACACTTTGCCAAGCCTAAACCTATTGAGGAATCATCCGATGTCCTGTCCAACCGATAGAAGAGTTTTTTGATTTTTTCCAAGTACGCATTTTCTATGCCGATACCATTGTCCTCGATTTTGAAAATTGTTTTTTCTTTGGTGGTTTCAAAATTGATTTTGATAATTGGGGGGACATCTTTTTTAGCAAACTTGATACTATTTAATAGCAATTCTGAAAAGACTTCTTTTATGCTGCTTGCATCGGCATAAATGTATTCAGGAGCGTTTAACTCAATATTGGCCTGACTTTTCCCTATTAAATTTTCAATACCCCTAATGGCATCAAACAACAAGGTATTGGTATTTAATTGCTCAAAATTGACTTCAAGTACACCTACCGTCAAATAAGAAAGCAAACCTGTCATCAAGTTGTCCAGTTTCTTAGTTGCTTGATTAATAATATCGACATAATCAGCACCATCCTGACCTATCGCATCTTTATATCTTTTTCGGATTAGCCCAGCGTAATTCCCGATGTTGCGCAGGGGCTCTTTCAGGTCGTGAGCCAGCACATATCGCAATTGATCCATGTCTTTTTGCTGCTCAACAAGTGCTCTTTGTTTGACAAGTAAAGCCTTTAACTCTTTTTCTTTTTCTTCTATAATATCTACAACGACACTTTCTTTTTCAAATTTAATTTTGAGCATTAAAGCTTCGATTAGCCTATGGTTTTCTTTAGATTGCTTTATTAGGCCTTCTTTTCGATAACAAGCCTGAAGGCCTTCTAAAGATTGTAATTGGAGATTGTGGTATTTCTTATCTTTGGATAAACTTGTAGTTTCTTTTAATATCTGCTGGGCTAAAAATGTGTTCCCATCCTTCATTAGACTTTCCCCAAAGCCAATTCTTGATTTTATATATATGAAAGTATACTGCTCTTTATCTGCGATATGAAAGGCGTCTCTATATATTCTTGTTGCTTCTTTGAAATGATTGATTTCCATGAAAAGCTCCGCACAAGACATCAAAAGATAGGATTCTAAATAGCTGTTCTCAACCGAACGACTTAAAAGGAGGGATTCGTTAAAATACTGTAGAGCTCTAACATAATCCCCTTCTATTTGGTGATATTTCCCTCGTACAATTTTATTTTCCGAAAGTCTTTCTTTTTTGGCGAAACGTGTATGAACTTCAATTGAACGAAGGAGATAGGACTCCCCTTTGATCATTTCTCCTTGATTGATGCAAATCAATGCCAAGTAGTTGTGAGCATAAGCATTCAATTCTTCAGAGTTGAATGCTAGAACCTCGAAGAGCTTGTCTAGCGCAGCTTCTGTGAAACCCTTTTGAAATAGTGTTTTAGCAATTTTTATACGGAAATAATAATCCTTTTCTATATCGTCTTTAGCTTGATATGAAGACTGCTGTTCTTTGAAATGAGATAGTGCCGCATCAAATTCCCCGAAACCAAACAAGCTTTCTCCGATTTCGTCATTGCATTGCGAAATCATTTCTTGGTTTCCAACCCCTTCCAATTGCTCTAATAGTTCCGTTAACTTTTTGAGCTTTGGGTATTGGTCAATCAGGTGGTAGAAATTTCCCTTTATTTGTTTTTTTTGTGTTTTATTTAAGTTCATCTTCGGGGGATCAGCCTGTTCGGCTCCACTAAATTAATGACAAGTGTATTTTATCTAAAGAGTTGATCAAGAATGGCTACCGAGTTTTCTGGACCGTAAAAAACATTCATAAATACTTATACTTTATTACTGAGCAGCTTTAAATGGTGTTTATATCATTGGAGTGACCAAAATAGAATTTATATTTTAAATACGGGGAAGGATTAGTGATAATTTAATCACAATGGTCAGAATTTAGGGCACTTGACCTTCCCGTAGCGTCTTTTTTCTGGATGCCGATAGGATAGGGAAAGTTCTAGAGCACCATTGTTAGTTGAAGATTGTAAGGAAGAGTTATTGAAGTCATAACTGATACCCAATAACCATCTATTCCATTCAAACATGGTGCTGACTATGATGGACTCACTGTTGAAATTATTTTCAATCCCATTGACCACTCGCCACCAGAGTCCCATCCGCAGTGCCAACTCCCGATAACCACCATTGTTGGAAAACCTCAAATTCCCTCCGATTGTATGCTCTAAATGGGAGGCTTGTTTCATGAATATATAAGCGGGTAGAAGACTGGTTGATTGACTTAGCCCTATTTCACCACCAAAATGGGCGACATATCTTCTATGCAATTGTTCCCCACTTTCAAAGAAGGAGTAATCGGCTTGGTTGATATGCATTAAAGCTGCTCCTGCATACAGATTGAACTGTTCTCCGAAAAGAGCATACCATAGTAAACCAGCATTGAAATCTAGAAAACTGATACGATTGGTCAGCAGCGGTTCTCCAGTAGGGGAGGTTGGATTGAAGACTTGATTCCCTTGGTCGAATTGTTCGCTATAGCTTAATCTATCAAAGTTGATTCGATTTTGAACATAGCCTATCTGCCCTCCAGCTATTAAGTATTGTGCATAATCCCCCGTTCTATTTCCAGAAAGTTGTTTGTGGAAAGCTAGGGATAAATTGCCTTTTGTCTGTTGAAAAAAAGCTGTCCCTGATTCATCCTGTATCGCATTTAGCCCAAAGGCCAAATAATCATTTCCGTATAAATTCCATCGATAATCAAAACTAGCACCGTAAGTATTAAAGGGGAAATCGCCAAGCACTTTAGTCCACTGTTGTCTGTAATTGGCATTGAAGCGGTATTGCCCTTCGAAGACACCAGTCATCGCAGGGTTTAGGTAAAGCGGATTAGCATAAAACTGTGAAAAATGCGCATCTTGAGCTTTCAGGTGAACTGAAAATAAAAGAACAAAAATGAAAAGGAGGATTGAACGCATCAGGAATCAGTAGATTTTTGAATTATGGCTTATAAAATTAGCGTTTTATCCTGAAAAAAATTGTACAAACAAAAAAAGGTATCCCTTTGGGATACCTCACACTATTAAAAAAACCTCTCTGATTACTGATTGAGCTGCCAATTGTATTCTAAATAAGATACTTTGGCATTTGGATTGATTTTCGTGGTTGAGTATTTGTTGAGATAGTCGATTATGTTGCCAAAATCACCCGCATACCATTCAAAAATCTTAGAAATTTGGACTTCTTTCGGACTGATTTTGTTGTATTTCGGATCGTTGATAAATGCCTTTGCTTGCTGCTCGAAATACCCATTTATGTTCTTTGCCGTCCATGCTTCGTTCAGGAGGGGGGGACAGGACTTTGCCGCACAATTCACAGCAAAGTGTATTCTTGCGTCTTTGTACGTAGGTCTCAATAAATCGTTTTCGATATAGTTGAGACTGACTTTTTTGTTGCCTACTTGTACCCTTTTCACATCCCAAGTCTTGCCTCCATCCAAGTTTATAATACTTTTAATAGGGTAATTGTTCAAAATCAAATCAATGGTCGCCGCATTGTATAAATTGATCCAGTACGCCATCTGGGCATTTCGGGAAGCCTTTGCACTAGGCTTTTTATCGGCTAGCGTTTTCAAATAATCCTTCAGTACTTGATGGTCTTGTTTGAATGCTTTATAGTTTACCTTTCCTGAAGGGGAAACATATTTTTTCAATAAGGTATCAAAAGGAGCGTGTATATTTTGAGCATGGATAAACAACACACTAAATAAAAAGAAGGATATTCCGATGAATTTTTTCATGTAATTAAATGTTTTGACACCAATAGAACCCCTTTTTTGGAACGTATGTTTTCTTTAGGACGCTCAATTGTTCGGAAGCGGACATAATTAACGCTGATTTAAAGGTGTTTAACTTTTTGTTAGGGAACGCCCATCTTCCATGGAACTAAAACCAATCCATAAAATAGTTTCTTTCGTTCAAACGTTCTACATTTACAAGCTACAAAACACAAATTGCATGTCCATTCAAATTGAACAGTTGACCAAAACTTTCGGAGCTCAAAAAGCAGTTGATGATATCTCCTTTGAGGCAAAACCTGGGGAAATTCTTGGTTTTTTAGGCCCTAATGGCGCGGGCAAATCTACCACGATGAAGGTGATTGCTTGTTTTCTAGAAGCAACTGAAGGAGTCGCTAAAGTTTGTGGTTTTGATACAAAGCAAAACCCCGTAGAGGTGCGGAAGCGAGTAGGTTATTTGCCAGAGCATAATCCCTTGTATAAAGATATGTACGTCAAGGAATACCTTGGTTTTGTAGCTGATTTGCATCGGCTCAAAAACAGGAAAGAAAAGGTAGGGGAGATGATTGAAAAAACAGGCTTGGAACGGGAACAGCACAAGCTAATCGGTACGCTTTCAAAAGGTTATCGTCAGCGGGTTGGCCTGGCTCAAGCCATGATTCACAATCCCGAAGTTCTGATTTTGGATGAGCCTACAAACGGACTAGACCCGAACCAATTGCTAGAAATCCGTCATCTCATTCAAGACCTTGGAAAAGACAAAACGGTTGTTTTTTCTAGTCATATTATGCAAGAAGTCCAAGCGGTCTGCGATAGGGTGGTCATTATCAACAGAGGAAAGCTCGTGGCGAACGAGTCGATGGAGCAACTATCTGCTAGAGTATCGGGGCAACAATTGATTCAATTGGAGTGTCTTGGGAATTTGGAGACTAGTATACTCGAAAAGATAGCTGGGGTACAAAAAGTATTGCCGCAAGGGGGAAATCGAGTTAAGATAATAGCTGATGGTAGTGACGATATCCGACCTAGTATTTTTGAGGCAGTGGTTCGGAACAACTGGACACTACTCGAAATGCATCAAGAAAAACAAAGTGTTGAATCCATTTTCCAACAATTGACTCAAAATTAATCCTCCTATGCGCCCTATATATTTCAAAGAACTCAACGCTTTTTTTGCCTCCTTGATTGGGTATATGGTCATTGGCTTGTTTTTATTGACCCTTGGCTTGTTTATCTGGATTTTTCCAGAATATGCCGTACTGGACTATGGTTATGCGACCCTCGACCAATTATTTGCCATTGCGCCCATGGTCTTTATTTTTTTGATTCCTGCTATAACAATGCGCTCCTTTGCGGAAGAACTTCAAGCCGGCACTTTGGAGTGGTTGAATACCAAACCGCTCCGCAAAATGGATTTAGTGTTAGGGAAATTTTTGGCAAGCACGACCTTGGTGGTCTTTGCGATTTTACCAACGCTCATTTATTATTACTCTATCTATCAATTGGGTAATCCCATTGGCAATGTAGATTCAGGAGCTATTCTTGGTTCTTATATAGGATTAATCCTACTGGGCGCAAGCTTTGTATCCATAGGGCTTTTTGCCTCTGCGATGACCAGCAATCAGATTGTGGCATTTTTGCTAGGGGCATTTATTTGTTTTCTCCTGTTTTTTGGTTTTTATTATATCAGTAAACTGCCAACTTTCTATGGTGTTTGGGACAATTTTGTCCAGATGCTTGGGATGGACTATCACTTTCAGTCTATCGGCAGGGGACTAGTGGACACTAGGGATTTAGTTTATTTTCTCTCAGTTATTGCCTTGTTTCTGGGATTGACGGTTTTTTCCTTACGGAAAAAATAAGCGCTGATTTGGCAGAGGATATCAAGAACAGTGAACTCGTTTCTGACCAAAAGGCATCATTCCATTTTAGTGAAAACAAAACTATGAGAGTGCTTTTCAGTCTAAAATAAAATACGATATAGCCCATCGTTTTAAGGATGGGTAATCCAATCAATGAACATGAATCGTTTCAACGATTTTTACTAC
>JAHDBO010000013.1:0-10336 GCA_020630355.1 Saprospiraceae bacterium | reverse complement strand
TTAAGGATGGGTAATCCAATCAATGAACATGAATCGTTTCAACGATTTTTACTACTTAGAATCCTCTCCGGAATTTGGCTTGATGACTGGAATTTATTAATTAGGATACCTTTTTATTGGCGTTCAAAAACTCGATGGTTTGTCCCAAACTCGTGATAAGACTTACATTGGGCGGAGCGACAATGCCCTTGGAGACAACTTGGTATCCAGAAAGTAAGATTCTAGATTCAGGGAAAGTTTTAGCAATGTCCTCCACATAATCCTGCACGGTAATTTTGCGCAATGGCTCTGTGATCATCGTGAAGATATAGTCAGGTTTGTGAATTTTGTGGGCGACCTCCAGTTCTGTTTTAGAAATATTTTGCCCCAGATAGATGACTTTGTTTTTACGGGACTTCAGCAAATAATGCATGAAAAGCAGACTCAGCTCTTGCATCTCTCCTTCGGGGAGATAAATCATGTATTTCTTTACTTGATTCCCCGTGACAAAGGCTTCGTTATCGATTGCAACGATGATTTTTTGGCGAATCAAATAACTAATAAAAGCTTCCTGAACTGGGTTGATAGAACCTGTCAACCAAAGTAAACCCAATTTTTCTAAAAAAGGATAAATAACTTGGAGCATTGTCTGCTCAAAGCCAAGTTGTTGAATATTAGTTGTGATGATTTTATCAAACTTGTACTCATCCATTTCAATCATAGAAATGGTCAGCGCATCCAACTGTGTATTATGCTCAAAGTTGACCTCAGAAATCTCGGTCACTTTCTCCATGATTTCTGTTTCGTCCATCTTGGCGATTTTGGAAATCTTAAAGCCATTCCGATTCAACAAGGCAACGTTTAGCAATAACTTCAAGTCCTCGTCCATGTAGTAACGGATGTTGGTTTCCGTTCTTTTGGGATTAAGGATGCCATAGCGCTGCTCCCATATCCTGATGGTATGGGCTTTGATGCCTGAGAGTTTTTCTAAGTCACTTATGGAATAAATAGCCAATGTATAGAGAATTTAACTGCTTAATTTTTACACTGCATGCTTAACAGAATGACGTAAAAATTGTTTAATGGATTATAAGTTTGTTTGCTTTTCTTTGTTGAAAATTTAAAAGATTGATTCTCAAAAAGTTCAAGTTGCAAATTTCAGGGATTTGCTTTTATTTAGAGTTCTACCGAAAAGTATGAAAAAAGGCTGAATCAAAGGCTGAATTCGAGAATAGAATGATGCTTTTTAACAATTTACAACTGCTCTCATTAAATCGTTTATGAAAATAGGAATCGTTTGTTATCCAACCTATGGCGGAAGTGGTGTTCTGGCAACAGAGCTAGGGAAAGGACTCGCCAACAACGGGCATCAGGTGCATTTTATCACCTACCGACAACCCGCTCGTTTGACTACCTTTCATGAGAATATCTTCTACCATGAGGTGAGCGGGTCGGATTATCCGCTTTTTGAGTACCCTCCCTACGATACTGCTCTAGCCAGTAAATTGGTGGATGTAGTCCTATACGAAAACTTAGACCTGTTGCATGTGCACTATGCCATTCCTCATGCAACCGTGGCCTACTTGGCAAAGAAGATATTGCTAACGAAAGGGAAATACATTCCTGTTATTACAACACTGCACGGGACGGATATTACTTTGGTAGGGCGCAATGTCTCTTTTACGCCTGTCGTAGAGTTTTCGATCAATAAATCTGATGGGGTAACGGCTGTTTCGCATAGCTTGAAACAACAGACGCTTGAGTCCTTTGATATTAAAACAGACATTGAAGTCATTCATAATTTTATTGATTTTGACCGCTTCCGCAAAACGAACAAAGATCATTTTAAAAAATTGATTGCTCCTGATGGTGAACGCATTCTGGTGCATGTGTCCAATTTTAGAAAGGTGAAAAGAGTGGAGGATGTCGTTAAAATGTTTGAAAAAGTCTACCGCAAAATCCCCAGTAAATTATTGTTGATTGGAGATGGGCCCGAACGGGAGACGACAGAGCGATTATGTCGTGAAATTGGGCTGTGCCATGAGATTCGATTTTTGGGGAAACAAGACGCAGTCGAAGAACTGTTGGCGATCGGAGACTTGTTTATTATGCCTTCTGCTTCCGAGAGTTTTGGCTTGGCTGCCCTAGAAGCGATGGCTTGCGAAGTGCCTGTGATTTCAACCAACGTGGGTGGTCTGCCTGAAGTCAATATCCACGGTCAAACTGGTTATACGAGCAATGTAGGTGATGTGGATGACATGGCGAAAAATGCAATCGATTTGCTTCAAAACGAGGATAAACTAGCCGTTTTTCGCAAGAATGCCCTAGCTCAAGCACAGCAGTTTGACCTTCAGCAGATTCTCCCTAAATATGAAGCCTATTATAAACATATCGTGGAGCGTACGGTACATAGGGCAGAAGTGACTTAAGATTCTCTATCTTTGCTTGGCAAAATGGAAATCATGCGTTGGAAAATCCCCGAAAAATGGCTTTACAGGCTTGCACTACTTTTAGCTGTGCCTGCTCTTTTAATCAACCTTGGCCTGATTGCTTTTATTGATGATGAGGGCATCCGCACCCTAGTAGCCATGGAAATGGACTTCTCTGGCAACTACATCGTACCCACCATCAACGGGGAATATTACTACAACAAACCACCGCTTTACAACTGGATTTTATTGGTTTTTTTCAAAATATTCGGTGATTACTCCGAGTGGTCTGCCCGTTTTCCGACCGTCTTTTTTCTTTGTGCTTATGCTGGGATGATTTATGTCTTTTTCAAAAAGAAATATGGTCAAAAAATCGCCTTCATCAACGCTTTCGCACTCATCACTTGTGGTCGCATCTTGTTCTGGGATTCGATGCTGGGCTTGATAGATATTTGTTTTTCTGCGGTGATGTTTGCCAATTTTCTTTGGATTTATCACCAATATGAGAAACAAGATTATACGAAGTTGTATTTTGGTTCTTGGTTTTTGACCGTGCTGGGCTTTTTGATGAAAGGGCTTCCAGCCTTGGTCTTTCAGGGCTTCACGATTTTGGCTTGGCTCATTTATAATAAACGATTCAAAAAACTATTCCTCCCTAGCCATTTTTTGGCAGGAGGACTTTTCTTAATGCTTGTTGGAGGCTACTATTTTATTTATCATCAATACAATGACTTGTCAGCGGTTTTTTCGGCTCTTTTTACAGAATCAGCAAAGCGAACCGTCGTTCAATATAGCTGGGGAGAAACTTTCGGGCATCTCTTTTCTTTCCCTTTCGAGCAGTGCTATCATTTTTTGCCTTGGACTCTGATGGTCTTTTATTTTTTTAGAAAAGGGATTTTTACGCTGCTTCAAGCAGACCGGTTCATCAGTTATTGTGCACTGGTTTTTGTTGCCAATATTCCCATTTACTGGACTTCCCCAGAGGTTTATCCTCGTTATTTGTTGATGTTGTTGCCCTTGTTATTTGCGGTACTGATTCATTTGCATTTTGAATACAAAACATCTTACCCTCTGTACCCCAAAATCAATAGATACCTATTATTGGGCTTGAGTTCCATCATTTTCCTAGGGGCTTTCGTCCCGTTTTTCTTAGCAATGCTACATGATATTTCCTACTGGTGGTTGAAGGCAATTGCAATCGTTTTAGTCCTCGGACTTGTCTTGTATTCCTTTTATAATGATATTAAAAATACTTTGTTGCACTTGGTTTTAGTCTTGCTCATACTTCGGATTGGTTTCAACTGGTTCGTTTTGCCCCAGCGGAATGAGGAGGACTTTGGAAATCTAATTCGCCAAGAGTCCATCCGATTAGGGCAGGCATACAAGGACAAGCCATTGTTTTTATACAAGGATAATGACCTGCAAAGAACCAATTCTTACTACATTACGAGGGAAAGAGGGGCGATTTTGAAAAGAGCGTATTCTAAATTTAGTCCGCAGTCCGCTTATTTGATCAATAGAGCAATTTCCCCATCTGTAAAAGGGATTACGATTGATTCCATTCCTGTCCGACATCGGGCAACGATTCAGGAGGTAGTTGTTTTTGAGTATAAGGAAGAATAAAAGGGGAGTAATTCATTTTGTCGTACCTAAAAATCAAACCCTCCCCTAACCACTCCCTTACAAGGGAAGGGAATGAACCTGCCTGCTTGGCTTTACCATAGAATTCGTAAGCAGGAAAGAAAGGGGTGGGTTTTTCGTAAAAAAACACTGTTGATTGACAAAATAAAATGCACCCAATAAAATATATCTTTACGCAATGAAAATGCCTAAGTTATCCGTTGTCGTCTGTGTATACAACGAAGAAGAAAATATTGAGCCATTAGTGCATCAAATAGACGCCGCTCTGGATGGAATGGACTATGAAATAGTCTATGTTGATGATGGTTCAACGGACAAGACCTTGACTAATTTAAAAGCGATGGACAATCCTCGCTTGCGAGTCGTGGAATTGAGGAAGAATTATGGACAGAGTGCGGCATTGGCAGCAGGGATTGAGGTAGCAGCAGGGGCGTTTATCGTGACTATGGATGGTGACCTTCAAAACGACCCATCGGATATTCCGATGATGCTAGAAATGGCGGAGCGAGAGGATTGGGATTTGGTGGCAGGCATTCGGGCGAATCGCCAAGATGGGATGTTCCTACGGAAAATACCAAGTAAGATTGCCAACTATATCATCCAAAGAAGTTCGGGTGTCTATATCAAGGATTATGGCTGTACATTGAAGGTTTTCCGCGCTGAGATAGCCAAAGAACTGGGCTTGTATGGAGAGTTGCACCGCTTTATCCCTGTACTAGCAAATCTGGAAGGTGCTCGAATCACGCAAGTAGATGTGAAGCATCACCCTAGGACTTTTGGTACTTCTAAGTATGGTTTGGGGCGTACGGTCAAAGTTGTGAGTGATTTATTGCTGATGTTGTTCTTCAAGCAATACCTGTCTAAGCCAATGCACCTTTTTGGAAATACGGGTTTAGTGATATTCGGTGTTGGGCTTTTTATTAATTTCTACCTGTTGGTACTCAAATTCATGGGGCAAGACATCTGGGGCAAACCGCTGTTGTTGCTTGGTTTGATGTTGGTGCTAGGGGGGATTCAATTGGTGACGATTGGTATTGTGGTAGAAATTCAGATGCGTACCTACTACGAATCGCAGGGGAAAACTCCTTACAAGATTCGACGTATCCATCAATCTAGACCAGAATATGTCGAATAAGACAGTCATTGACTGGAAGCGGTATCTCGTGTTTTTTGCGAAGGTCGGTGTATCGGTCTTGGCCTTGATATTCGTTTTTAATCAAATCAATTTTACGAAAGTATACGAATTATTGACCCAATCCAATCCTTGGTTCATTGCTCTTGCCTTGCTCTTGGTTTTATTTTCACAATGGGTTTCTGCTAGACGATTGAATTGTTTTTTTGAAGCTTTGGATATTCCGCTCAAGGAATCTTTCAACTTGCGGCTGTATTTGCTGGGAATGTATTACAACCTTTTCTTGCCAGGTGGAGTGGGAGGGGACGCCTACAAAATCATCCTATTGCATCAGCATAGCAAAGTGCCAAAGCGGCAATTGTTTTTAGCTTTATTGTTGGATAGGTTGGCTGGTTTGGCTGCGATTGGGTATTTCCTAGTAGTGCTTAGTCTTGGGGTAGACTTTTTATACCCTTATAGTCTGTACTTAATGTGTTTGATTCCACTGGCCTATTGGATTTTGAAAAGCCTGTTGAGCCGTTTTGCCCATCAATATTCTAAAATATATAAGCAAGTGAATTTATATGCACTGCTAGTACAACTTGCTCAGGTCATAGCTATCATTTGTATCGTATGTGCCTTGGGAGCTAGAACCCAATGGATGGGATATGCCTTACTTTTTTTGATTTCTTCCATTGCGGCCGCTCTGCCTCTGACCATTGGAGGGGCAGGGGCGAGAGAAGCCGTATTTTTGTATGGTGCAAGCTTTTTGAGCCTCCATGAAGAAGTTGCGGTGACGGCTAGTTTATTGTTTTACATCATCACGGTCTTCATATCCTTCTGGGGGGGTATATACAGTTTCAACACGCCTCGGTTCGAGCTGAACCGCTAGGAGCGCATCACCTAAAACAGCTCTCCCTGCCCTTTATTGATTTCAAATTCAATCGTATCCCCTGTTTTTGGAGTGGGTTCCGTTTTAGGTATTTCAAGTAGTTTTATACCAGAAATTTTACGCTCTTCAAGACGATTACCTAGGGCTTTCCACCCTTTGACATCAATGAAATCATCTAGCTGAATGTCTTTTTCTATTTTTTCGTTTTTCTCTCGGTAGCTGTATTCGATTTTGGTACTTGGTTCTGTACTGACAAACAGTAAACTCGAAGAGCGGTGGTCAGAAATAAATTTGAAACGCTGGTTTTGGGAAGCCGTTTCTATTTGGAATCGCTTGACCATTGTCCATTTTTTATGACCATCGTAATGAACCGCAGTAATGACGCCCGCTTTATCCAACTTCTGGATGAGCATCAAATCCTTGATTTCATAGCGATTGGTCAGTTCAAAATCGGTCAGCTCGTAACTTCCATCTTTATAAATCGCTAAAATCATATCACCGGTATCAAAATCACCGACCAAAACACCTCGTTCATCCGTGTTGAGTCGACCACTGGCTTCGTCCATCCATATTTTCTGTGCCCCGAGGGTCGATTTCCCAACGGAAACCTGAGAGACTTTACGGACAGGATATTTTGTCAAAATATTCCCTTGTGATGTACGCCCTTTGATGGCAATTTCCCCAAAATCAAAGTCAAACACTTTTTTCTTCGCCTTACAACCTTGGGATAATTGAATATTGATGACTTCGGATTCTCCGTTTGGATTACTGGTAAAATATAAAATCTTGGAACGTGGATTACCTTTAGTGATAGGGTAGGCTTTGTCTCTTGTAATCGCTTTTACATTGAAGCGTTTGATGTAGGAAGTCCCTGTTTTTCCATCCAAATAAACCAAGTTATAGGTGGTGCGTTCATCGCCTTTCTTCCAGACATCTACATGGATGATGTTTTTACCGATAAAAGTCTTCTCGGCGATACGGGTTACTTGGAACGTGCCATCTCTCAAAAAGACAATGACGTCATCTATATCCGAGCACTCCGCAATAAACTCGTCCTTTTTCAAACCAAACCCAACAAAACCCTCTTTATGGTTGGCGTACAATTTGACATTATTAGAAACGACCTGTGTTTTGTCAATAGAATCAAAAGTGGTGATTTCAGTCTTCCGCTCCCGTCCTTTGCCATACTTGGAAAGGATGTTTTCAAAAAAGGCAATCGCAAAATCGACCAAATTGGCTAAGTTGTGCTTGACTTCTTCCAGTTCCGCTTCAAGATTGGCTATTTGCTCATCTGCCTTGAAGGCATTGTACTTGGAAATACGTTTGATTTTGATTTCCGTCAATCGGGTGATGTCTTCCTCTGTGATATTTCGTTTCAATAACAATCGTTGATCACTTGCTCCTTTCAAGGGGTCGGCAGGGGTGGCAATGTACCTTTTCAAAGCTTGATCAATCGTCTCGATGACCGCTTCCCATGTTTCACATTCTTCAATTTCCCTATAAATCCGTTCTTGGATAAATATCTTTTCCAAGGAAGCAAAATGCCATTTTTCTTCTAGTTCCGCTTTCTTGATTTCCAACTCTAGGCGAAGCAATTCTTTGGTCTGCTCCGTACACATCCTCAGGATGTCTTCCACGTTTAGGAAGTGCGGTTTGTCATCAATGATGATACAGGCATTGGTAGAAATCGAGATTTCACAATTGCTGAAGGCATAGAGTGCATCCATGGTCAAGTCGGGCGAAACACCCGTCGCCAACTCTACCAGCAATTCCACTTCGGCAGCCGTATTGTCGGTGACTTTCTTGATTTTGATTTTGCCCTTATCGTTGGCTTTTAAGATGCTTTCTACCAAATTGGTCGTCGTCACCCCATAAGGCAATTCCTTGATGACCAAGTACTTTTTGTCCCTTTGCTCGATTTTAGCACGCACTTTGACTTTTCCACCCCGTTTCCCTGCATTGTATTCACTGACATCAATCATCCCGCCCGTCTCGAAGTCGGGATAGATTTTGACTTTTTTCCCTTCTAGGAGCTTGATAGATGCCTTGATGAGTTCGATGAAGTTGTGAGGGAGTATTTTGGTAGACAATCCCACCGCAATTCCTTCCACACCCTGAGCAAGCAGAAGGGGGAATTTGGAAGGGAGCGCTATGGGTTCTTTTTTTCGACCATCATAAGAAAGCTGCCAATCGGTGGTTTGTGGGTTGAATAAAACGTCCAGCGCAAATTTGGTCAATCTGGCTTCGATATAACGAGAAGCGGCGGCTCGGTCGCCCGTTCGGGTATCGCCCCAGTTGCCCTGTGGGTCAATCAAAAGCCCTTTTTGACCTAGATTAACAAGGGCATCCCCGATAGCGGCGTCCCCATGTGGATGATACTGCATTGTATTCCCGATGATATTGGCCACTTTGTGGTAGCGCCCATCGTCGGTCGTCTTCATGGCGTGCATGATTCGGCGCTGTACGGGCTTCAGACCATCTATGATGCTAGGGACAGCCCGCTCCAATATTACATAAGAAGCGTAATCCAAAAAGTAATCTTCATACATCCCGCCAAGGCTGACTAATTGTTCTTCCTCGGCTCCATTTTGGTGGAATGTTTCTTCTGACATTGACTTTGTTTTTTTAAACTAATTGACCATAAAAATACAAATAAAAGCTTTTATTATTAAAAAATTTGTTTTAAATAATTTACTTTTTTAAAAATGAATTGTTCTTTTTGGCTTTTTACAAGCATGGTATTTATTTTATTTGTACCTTTGTGTTTAATCACAGATAATTTGATTTATCAAAATGTGTGTGTAGTTCTTTGATGAGTGTTTTTTTTGAAATTTTTATCAATCGGTATTGTTTTACCTTATTTGTCATTTTTAGAACAATTCACTTTTCATTGTTTTTTTATCATTTATTAATTTTTTCTGATGAACATTTTTGTAGCAAATTTAGACTACAGTGTTGCAAGCGAAGACTTGCAAGCAACTTTTGAGCAATTTGGAGAGGTTACTTCTGCGAAAGTAATCATGGACAGAGACACTGGCCGATCCAAAGGTTTTGGTTTTGTTGAAATGGCAAATGACGACGAAGGGTACGAAGCAATCAATGCTTTGAACGAATCTGAGATTGAAGGTAGAACAATCGTAGTGAAAAAAGCACGTCCAAGAGAGGAGCGTGGCGGCGGCGGCGGTGGAAATCGCTTTAACCGCGGCGGCGGCGGTGGCGGTGGCTTCAACCGTGATAGAGGTGGCTTCAATAACAGAAGATACTAGGATACCAGTATAATTGAATCGCAACCCCCTTTTTCAGCTTGCTGAAAAAGGGGGTTGTTTTTTTATTTGTCATCCCGACCAGAAAGGAGAAAAAACAAACATTACTTCACATAAATGCTCTCACAAGTCACACACTTATTCGCAGCATTTTTTTCAAAATAGACATCCAATCGCCCTAGTAAAACACCGGCCCAACCCGCCTGATGAATCATAATGGGCTTGCCTGCCGCATTGCGTCCCTCGTCGGGTTGCTTCATAAAGGTATGCGTATGACCGCCTAGTATCAAATCAATGTTCCTAGAGTTTTTGGCCAAGACAATATCCGATACTTTATTAGTCTGATATTTATACCCCAGATGCGACAAGCATATCACAAAATCACATTTTTCCTCTTGTTTTAGGTAAGCTGCTACTCGATTGGCATTTTCAATTGGATTTTGATACTGGATAGCACCGTACAATTTGGGAGGCACTAAACCGTCCAGTTCAATACCAACGCCAAGTATTCCAATTTTGAGCTTCCCTTTTTGAATGATTTTATAAGGTTGGATAAGTCCTTCCATATCCGTTCCCCTAAAATCATAATTGGCGTTTACAAAGCTGAAATTGGCAAGCGGAAACTGCTTGACAAAACCATCAATCCCTGCGTCAAAGTCGTGATTGCCCAATGTTGCCACGTCATAATTCATTTGGCTCATCAGCTTGAATTCCAGTTCGCCCCCAAAATAATTGAAAAAAGGCGTCCCTTGGAAAATATCCCCAGAATCCAAGAGGAGGACGTTCTTTTCTTGCGCCCTGACTTGTTTGATCAGTGCCGCACGTTTGGCAGCTCCACCCATGCCTGCAAACCGCCCTCCATCAGATGGAAAGGGGTTGATGCGGCTGTGTACGTCATTGGTATGAAGGATGGTCAGTTTCTCGACCTTGGGCTTGTCCATTGCCCACAGGGGCAGTCCTGAAGCTACAAAAGCAAGGGTTGTTCCTGTTGATTTGATGAAGTGGCGACGTGTCATACTAT
>JAHDBO010000313.1 GCA_020630355.1 Saprospiraceae bacterium | reverse complement strand
CAACGGTTGTAAAAACCGTATCGAAACGAAGGGTATCCACAGAAAACTCTAGCATAACATCCCCGCTTGTATTGATGTCATCGTCCGAACAGGAAGACCAGAACAATAATGAACATAAACCGATGAACAAGCAGATGAATCTCATTGTGAAGTTGTTTTGTCGTTTTAGATTTCAACTAAGAAGCACAAATATAGAAGTACTATTATTTCTCCTTAGTTTACTAACGTACAAAAACTAAATAACATACTTGCTTCTCAGTTTTTTTTATGGGAATCGAAGGTATAAAACAAAAAAGCCGACTTAGAAAGTCGGCTTCAACCATTTTTAACCATTTTAAACTACTATGCACTTAATACATTACAAACCTCGTGCCAAAAATCACCTCAATATCCCCAAATGCAAAATTCTTCCTCCTGTTTGGCAAATTGGGTTGACACTTTTGCCGATGACCACGCCTCTTTCAGGTGATTTGTACTCCATGACAACATCTCCGAACACATTCCTAAGCGTTGCAATAATCGCACCTTTCTCTACAATGTCCGTCACATGAGGATGTACGTTCAAAATACCTCCCTTATCCGTATAAATCCAGTAAGACTTTTGGCAGAGAACTGTTTCATCTGAAATCTCCTCGACATCGCTATTCGTCATGCCCAGATAACCTAACAAATTGTGAACACCAGTCAAGCCATCTCGAATCAAGCCTTTTTGGAAGGTATTAGGGTTCCCCACTTCTAGAGTAATGGCAGGAATCCCCATCTCATCGGCCGTTCCTCGGAGCGTTCCATCACTAGGTGGGTTGTGGACGATGATTTGGGCATTTTGTAATTGCGCCATTTTTCTAACTATCTCATCAGCCATATCGGCACGTATGTAATAAGAATTAACACGTCCATTGGATGCCGTATGTAAATCCACTAAAAAATCGAAATGCTTCACAATTCGGTTAACGACTCGCCAAGCATAGACCTGGCTCATATTGCCATTTGGATTGCCTGGCATAATGTGATTTAAGTCCGTCCCATCAATAAACCGACGACGCTTGCGCAATAGAGAAGGGACATTCACAACAGGAACACCAACAATATTGCCCTCTAACTCTTCTATATCAATTTCATTAAAAAGCCGCTGGATCACAGGGATTCCATTGAGTTCATTGCCGTGTACAGCAGCCGTCAATCCAAGTGTCTTCCCTGGTTTTCGTCCTTTTGCAATGATAATCGGGATATGGGTCGGCACGCCCATCCCATCTGTAACCACATGCAACCAATAACGGCTTATCGCTCCAGCAGGGGCTTCCTTTATATTCAATTCATGTATGACTTTCGCATCCTTACCTTTACTCAACAACATCCTTTTTGTTTTTAATTTATCTAGCGAACAGGTGAAAAATAATCTGCTCACGAATTACTTGTTCTTTTTTGACCATCTTTTACTGGGAGAATCGTTGCATAGCTTAAGCTATGTATCTCTTTTGTCAAAGACATTCCTTTGAGATTTGCTTCGTCAGGACAAAAAACAACTTCACATTTCTAAGTGCCTTATTAGATTTTATTTTAAAATCAGATATTAGTAATTAGCCTCTAGATATTAGATTGAAAATCATTCTTTTATAGCCTACTGTTTTTACCAAAATCGAAAATCAGAATAATGTCTATTTATTTCCTACTACCTTATGAATGTTTTTCCATAAGCGGTGGGCTATTTTTGATAAAACCTTACCACCACGTTGTTCATCAATTTGCATGACACCTCCGATACTCGTCGTATTGATTTCGGACAAAACCCGTTTACCTTTATCTCCCATCAAAGTATCGACCCCGTACATGACAATGCCCATCTTTGATAAAGTTGGATTAATCTTTTTAATGATTTTAATTTCTGCTTTATCCACTTTTGTGGAATGGGAACTGCCCCCCATTGCCGCATTGCAGAGCCAACTCCCCTCTGCTGGTTTACGCAAAGAAGCGCCTATTATTTTACCATCAACAACGACGATCCGCTTATCCCCTTCTCCTACCTTCTCTAGGTATTTAACACACAAGTATTCTATTTTTTCCCCTCTAATGCTTTCTATAAAATCACTGTAGCAAACCTCTGTAGCTCCTATCCAAACCCTATCTCCATCAATACGAATAATACCTTTTCCGCCGTACCCCCTCAGCGGTTTTAATACGATAGGATATTTGTCCCGCAGGTAATCAATATCTTGGATATTCTCACACAATGCCATGGGCGGGCAAAGCTTTGGAAAACCCATTAGGAAAGCTTTTGTCCCTGTTTTATATATCCCAACAGGACTATTAAAAATCATTTTCCCATCAAAAACTCTTTTCAAAAAAAACAAAAAAGAAGATTCAATTGGTGGGGGCAGCCGCAACCAAACCGCATCGTATTCCCGTAAAGCAACTTTCCTTAACTCTCTTTTGAAGCTCGCCCCATTTTCATCATAATAAAAATCATTATCGACTGGGGCCGCATAGATCTCATTCGTCCAGACCCCTTCAAAAAACAGTCGGTTAAGCATCTCGCCCTTAGTCGCCACATCTACCCCCATCGCCCTAGGGTGCACCTGCATAGCACGAGCCAGGGCATATAGGGAATTCTGTTCGTTATGCCCACTGTGGTCGGTCAAAATCAGTAGT
>JAHDBO010000312.1 GCA_020630355.1 Saprospiraceae bacterium | reverse complement strand
GGTTCTTATTATTTGAAAAATGGTCGATGCAACTAAAATCTAAATTATTTTTATTGGCGATTTTGATGTATTGGAATTTTGGCTTTAGCCAAAATTCCAATACGCGTTTTGATTATGAGGTGAAAGAAGCGACGCTTTCCGAAGCTTTGTACAAATTGTCAAAACTAACAGGCAAGACGATTTCATTCAGTAGCGATTTTTTCAAAAAAGAAGACAAAATAAGCCTCAAATTAAATCGAGCGACGACCAAAATAGTGCTCAATGAACTTTTCAAAGGTCGAAGACTGTCATGGAAGAAAGTGAACGATGGCATCGTTATCATTCCCGTTGCGCTGAAAAAATACACGCTCAGTGGATATATCAAAGACGAGGTCAATGGAGAGCGTCTGCCTACGGCGACCCTCTACGAACCGTCCACACAAAGAGGGGTTAGTGCGAATGAGTACGGCTTTTTCTCGATGGAGTTGGAGGAGGGGCAACATACTTTGGAAATCGCTTTCCTAGGATATTCTACTCGAAAAATGACGTTAAATATTCAGGAAAATAAACTGCTTCAGATTGCCTTAAAAACAGATGCGACGCTGGCAGAGGTGGTTATTTATCCAGAAGAGCAAGCACCACTTGCGAGAACCGCACCCAATGCTGCTTACGAGCTGTCCCAAGATTTTATCAATGACCAGCCGAGTGTAGGAGGGGAAGAGGATTTGGTGCGAGCAGTGCAGTTGCTGCCTGGGGTGCAGTCTGGAATTGATGGCTTTGGTGGACTGCAAGTGCGAGGGGGCAATGCGGGGCAGAACCTAATGCTCATGGATGGAGTGCCGATTTATATTCCTTATCATCTGCTAGGGATGTACTCCGTGTACAATACCTCAACGGTACAATCTGCGAAACTGCTCAAAGGGGCAATCCCAGCCCGTTACGGAGGCGTGACCTCTGCGGTTTTTGATGTACGGGTGAAGGAGGGGAATTCCAATAATTGGAGCTCGGAAGTCGCTGCTAACCTGACCCTGGGCAAAGCGATTATAGAAGGGCCACTGTTTAATGGCAAAGGTGCTTTAATGATTTCAGGACGTTATGCACACTCGGATATATTGATGAAGCCCGTGGTAGAACGGCTGTATTTCGAGGATGCAGAAGGGCGGAGCAATCAT
The DNA here is from genome assembly GCA_020630355.1 of Saprospiraceae bacterium. Taxonomy (GTDB): domain Bacteria; phylum Bacteroidota; class Bacteroidia; order Chitinophagales; family Saprospiraceae; genus JAHDBJ01. The sequence goes on along the minus strand of JAHDBO010000312.1, from coordinate 1,504 downwards.
GGCTTCTGGGATTTGAACGCCAAGTTCAATTACTCTTTTTCCGAAAAGGATAGGATCTATTTGTCTTATTTTCGAGGGAGCGACTTTTTGGTGAAAAATGATTCTCTCGACATAGAAGATGACTATGCCAATTCTTTGGAAATGACTTGGCAGAACCGCATTTTTGCCTTTCGTTGGAATCATTTGCACAACGAGCGGATGTTCTCCAACCTGACGGCGACCTACAGTATTTCAAGCGCACAATACGCTCGCTTAGATGAGTTCAGTGTGCTAGGAGACGTTGATAATGACGGGATTCCTGATGAGGATGATGATGATTACGAAGAGGAAGATGACGAAACTTATTTTCTGGCGGATTTCTTGTTTTTGAACAATCAGACCTTGGTGCGGGATTTGGGTTTGAAATGGGATTTTGATTTTATCCGAAATCCGCAACACAATATGCGTTTTGGGCTTGGTGCGAGCTTGAAAGATATTGTGTCTGAATTATCTTACATTGAAGAAGATTTTTTAGAAATAGAAGGAGAAGAGATAGAAGATATTGAGGATCTTCAAGCATTAACGAGCGATAATGGAGAAGCCATTTTTGAAGGTTTTGTTTATGCTGAAAGCAACCACCGTCTGACCAATCAGATACAATTGAATCTTGGATTAAGGGCGAGTAGTTTTGCGGTGGAAGAGCAGGTTTATTTCGGGCTCGAACCAAGGATTTATCTTCAATATGACCCGTCTGAAAAATGGCGCTTTCATGCTTCCTCGGGGCGGATGTTGCAGTACTTGCATCTGGTCAACTCCTCTACCTTGAGTATGCCTAGTGATTTGTGGGTGTCCTCCAATGAGGATATCAAGCCGCAGATTGCTTGGGAACATGAAATCGGTGTCAGTTTTAACCCTATGCCCAATCTCAATTTTTCCGTACAGGCGTATCAAAAACAGTTAGAGAACCAGTTGTCTTATCCCGAAAACTTCAACTTTTTATATGATTTGAATGAAGTTGATTTTGAAGATGCATTCGTGTCTGGTCAGTTGCTAGTAAGAGGGATAGAAAGCCTAGTGAAATACCATTCCAAACGGCATAGTTTATTGTTTTCTTATACTTTGTCCAAAACAGAAAATACCTTCGAAGAGCTCAATGACGGGTTCTCTTTTCCCAATTCTTATGACCATAGACATCAATTCAAAACAGGATTGAGCTATCAGGTTTCAAAATACTTTTCTTTTAGTGTCAATGCGGTTTATTTGACTGCCAACCCCATCATAGAACTAGCTTATGCGGATAGTGATAATGGCTTTTCAAACACTATCCTCAACCCCCAATCTATCAAGGACGACCAACGGCTAGCGCCTTACACTCGGGTGGATTTGGGCCTGAAATATGATGTTAAAAAGTCAAAAATCCGACATCAAGTCAAATTGGGCCTATACAATGCTTTCAATCGTCTAAATACTGCGTATTATCGCTACGATGCAGATTCGACGGATGGTACTTTATTTGCCGTGAACG
>JAHDBO010000311.1 GCA_020630355.1 Saprospiraceae bacterium | reverse complement strand
ATATTAGACTGAAATTCACCTTTTTAAAACATTCGTTGATTGCTAAAACCGCAAATGAGCCAATGGATAATCAGATCTATTTTTTTGTTAAATCCCTATTCCACCATCTTCACAATTTGTGGCAAATAAATGGTCAGAAAGCCATAGGTCAAGACAATTAATGCCCCTACTACAAACAATAGAATCATATTGGAACGAAACATGGCTTTCTTCCTTATCGAAGCATTATCTGATGACCAACCCCGACGTAAGCCTGCCTGAATCCTTGCCTTTGCAGCTTCGGGATTGTCTTCTTTCATGGCTTGGATACGCTTCACACGTTCTTCCAATTGCTCCTTCCTTGGGTCATAATACCTAGGCTTATAGTCAAATCGCTGCGGTTTCGGTGCTTTAAAAAATCCAAATTTCATAAACTTCAGTAATTAGTAATGAATAATAAACAATTATTCATTTTTGATTATTAATTACCCAATAAAGGTAATCTTATTTTAAAAGGATACCAACCCTAGTTCTCATATCTTTGGCAGTACCATGATTAAGGATTAGCTTTGTGTTTTTATTTGAAAAATCATTAAAAAGATGCATTCCATTCTTGAATTTGGTGCAAGCTAAATCTACACAGATGAAATGTATTGACCTGTTTTTATTAGAATCCATCTTATAAAACATCCCAAATACTCCATGAGATGAGTGATCAGATTAAACATGAGTGTGGTATAGCCATGATTCGTTTGTTGAAGCCTTTGGATTATTATCAAAAAAAATATGGTACTCCATTGTATGGACTGAACAAGCTCTATCTCTTGATGCAGAAACAGCATAATAGAGGTCAAGACGGGGCAGGGATTGCGACGATAAAACTCAACGCTCAACCAGGGAAACGATATATCAGTCGGCACAGAAACTCTAGCAAAAACGCCATTGAAGAGATTTTTGAGCATGTACACAATTATTATAGGGACATCCCTAAAGACAAAATGCAAGATGCGGCTTGGTTGAAAGCCAATTATCCTTATGTTGGGGAGTTATTACTAGGTCATTTACGATATGGTACGCACGGCAAGAACAGCAAAGAGACTTGCCATCCTTTCCTACGGCAAAACAACTGGATTACCAGAAACCTAGTTTTGGCCGGTAATTTCAACTTGACCAATGTGCGTGAACTCATCGAGGAACTAGTGGAACTAGGCCAATACCCTAAAGAGCAAACGGACACCGTTACCGTTCTTGAAAAAATCGGACATTTTCTGGACGATGAGGTGCAGCGTCTTTTTGATTGGTACAAAACAGAAGGCTACACCAATCAGGAAATCAACGCACGAATCTTTGAAGAGTTGGATGTGCAGCGTATTCTAAAACGCGCTAGCAAAAAATTTGATGGGGGTTATGTAATGGCAGGAATGATTGGGCATGGAGATGCTTTTGTCATGCGGGATGCTGGTGGCATCCGCCCAGCTTATTACTACCACGATGACGAAGTCGTTGTCGTGGCATCCGAGCGGCCAGCCATACAGACCGCTTTCAATGTGCATTTCACGAAAGTACAAGAACTCAAACCTGCCCATGCTTTAATCCTCAAACGCAATGGCTCGGTTTCTGAAGAGCAGTACATCGAAGCCGATGAAAAAACCTCCTGCTCTTTCGAGTCGATTTATTTTTCTAGAGGGAACGATAAAAACATCTATAACGAACGTAAAAAATTGGGCTATCAATTGGCAAAACCCGTTTTGGATGCCGTTCAGTATGATTTTAAGAAAACCGTTTTTTCTTTTGTGCCCAACACGGCAGAGGTGGCGTTCTACGGAATGGTAGAAGGAATCCACGACGAATTGAACCAGTATAAAGCCAACAAAATCCGCTCTCTAGGTAGAGAGATTAAGGACAAAAAGCTGGAGAAGATATTGAGCACTAGGCCAAGAGTAGAAAAACTCGTTGTCAAGGATGCCAAACTGCGTACCTTTATTGCGGATGATGCTTCTAGAGGGGAACTCGTTTCGCATGTTTATGATGTGACTTATGGTGTCGTCGCCAATGATAAAGACACTATTATATTGATGGATGATTCTATCGTCCGAGGCACAACTTTACGCAATAGCATCCTTCGGATTGTTTCGAGATTGCGTCCTAAAAAAATCATTGTCGTTTCTTCTGCACCTCAGATTCGTTATCCTGATTGTTACGGGATTGATATGTCAAAAATGCATCAATTTGTAGCCTTCAAAGCATTGATTGCCTTGATAAAAGAGAATAATCTGGAGTTCCTACTAGACGAGGCCTATGAAAAATGTAAACTTCAAGAGGAGATTGACATTAATCATGTAGAAAATCACGTCATCTCCCTGTATGAACAATTTAGCTACGAGGAAATCTCTGCAAAAATCGCAGAGATAGTCACGCCTCCTGGTATTAAACCAGAAGTAGAAGTGATATACCAAACTATAGAAGGGCTACATCAAGCTTGTCCTAATACTACGGGCGATTGGTACTTCTCTGGCGATTATCCTACTCCTGGCGGAAACCGAGTAGTCAACCGAGCGTTTATGAATTTTATGGAAAATAAAAATGTGCGGGCTTATTGATATTTGTAAATAGGGGCAAATCCTACGATTAATAATGATTTCCTCAGAAGGGCTTCAATCTTGCAATAGCAATAATAGGGCTGC
>JAHDBO010000310.1 GCA_020630355.1 Saprospiraceae bacterium | reverse complement strand
CTGTCTGGGTAGATTTGGAGGACGAAGGGATGGATAAGAAAATCCTGTTGAGAAGCGATGGGACGGCTGTCTATATGACTCAAGACCTAGGGACGGCAAGAGTGCGATTTGAAGACCATCAATTTACGAAAATGGTTTACACGGTGGCGGACGAGCAGAATTACCATTTTAAGGTTTTGTTTACCATTTTGAAAAAGATGGGGGAGCCTTATGCGGATGGATTACATCATTTGTCTTACGGAATGGTCAATTTGCCAGAAGGGAAAATGAAATCGAGAGAAGGGACCGTCGTGGATGCGGATGATTTGATGGAGGAGGTGATTGGGGAGGCAAGAAAGAACACCTCAGAAATGGGCTCTATTTCTAATTTGCCTCAAGCAGAGCAAGAAGAAATCTTCCGAAAGATTGGGATGGCGGCTTTGAAGTTTTTTATCTTGAAGGTCAATCCAAAGAAAAGCATGATTTTTGACCCGAAAGAGTCCGTCGATTTACAGGGACAAACAGGGCCTTATATCCAATATTCCATCGTCCGAGCCAATCGAGTGCTAGAAAAAGGAGCACAAGATGGAGTGGATATGAAGCAAGCTTTGGCTTATGCCGAATTGCAACAGCAAGAAAAGGATTTATTGTTGATGTTGCATGGTTTCCCTGCTTTGGCGGTAGAGGCGGCAGATAATTTAGACCCATCGGCTATTGCTAATTTCTGTTATGATTTGGCGAAAGCCTATCACAAGTTTTATCATGATTTGAGCGTGTTGAAAGCCGATACCGAAGCTGCGAAAGCCTTCCGATTGCAATTGTGCCAAGGTGTTTCTAAAGTATTGACAAAAAGCCTAGATTTGCTAGGAATAGAAGTGCCGAAGCAGATGTAAAATATACCTAATCCCCGTTCCATGTAGGGTTGTTGCACTGCAACAACCCTACATGGAACGAATATCGGGATACTGAAAAATACCAATATGACCTCCGAAAGAATCATACTGACCAAAGAGCGGTTTAAATTGACCATTGATAGGTTGTGCTATCAATTGATGGAGAAACATGGCGATTTTTCTAATTCCTGCTTGATTGGTATCCAACCCAAGGGCGTATTCATGGCAAATCGGATTCATCGACGCCTGAAAGAGATATTAAATGTTGATGTCCTGTACGGGAAATTGGATGTGACCTTTTACAGAGATGATTTCCGTACGAGGGAAGCTCCACTATCTCCGAATCCGACGGATATGGAGTTTTTGGTAGAAGACAAAAAAGTTATCTTGATAGATGATGTGCTGTACAGTGGACGAACGGTGAGAGCGGCATTAACGGCGCTTCAACACTACGGAAGAGCGGAGAAGATAGAAATGATGGCGATGATAGACCGTCGTTTCAATCGGCAGCTGCCTATTGGCGTGGATTATATCGGGATGACGGTGGACGCATTGGATAAAGCTTATGTACGAGTGGAATGGGATGAGGTACAGGGGATGGATCAAGTCAAATTGTTTGCGGATAAACCCTAATATTAGTCTTTGGCTTTTAGAGTTAAAAAAATATTTATTATTTGCCGAAAGGCATCCCTCTGGGAAATCACCAATTAATAGAGCATGAAAACCTTGAGCACGCGTCATTTGTTGGGAATCAAGTATCTCCAGCCCGAGGACATCCATTTGATTTTTGAAACAGCGGAACAGTTCAAGGAAGTCATCAATCGCCCTATCAAGAAAGTCCCTTCGCTTCGGGACGTGACGATTGCTAATTTGTTTTTTGAAAATTCTACTAGGACACGGATTTCATTTGAGTTGGCAGAAAAACGTCTTTCGGCGGATGTGGTCAACTTTTCAGCAGCTTCTTCCTCTGTCAAAAAAGGGGAGACGCTTTTGGATACGGTCAATAATATCCTATCCATGAAAGTGGATATGGTCGTAATGAGGCATCCCGCTCCTGGGGCGCCTATTTTTTTATCCAAGAAGATACCCGCCAATATTATCAATGCAGGGGATGGTACGCACGAACACCCGACGCAGGCTTTACTGGATGCTTTCTCTATGCGAGAAAAACTAGGGGACTTGACAGGGAAGAAAATCTGTATTTTTGGGGATGTGTTGCACTCTAGGGTAGCGTTGAGCAATATTTTTTGTTTGCAAAAATTAGGCGCTCAAGTAGCGGTCTGCGGCCCTCCGACCTTGCTGCCCAAATACATCAATGAACTAGGTGTGAAGGTGTTTTTTGATGTCAGAAAAGCCCTGAAATGGTGTGATGTGGCGAATGTGCTGCGTATTCAATTAGAGCGACAAGACATCAAATATTTCCCGTCTATCCGAGAGTATTCTCAGTATTTTGGTATCAATAAACAAATGCTGGACGAACTGGACAAAGAAATCGTCATCATGCACCCTGGGCCTATCAATCGAGGTGTAGAAATGACCTCAGATGTGGCAGATTCCGAACATTCCATTATCCTTCAGCAAGTCGAAAATGGAGTGGCCATACGCATGGCTGTGCTGTATTTGCTAGCAAGAAAGCGGGTTTAGGAATGGGTGAAGAACAATAGGTGTAGATAGGTTTATGTGGGTATAAATGGGTGGGTTTTTCAGGAGATTTCCTAGGATGTCTCGGTACTGCGCATTAATTTTCAAACTACTCAAACTACTCAAACTACTCAAACTACTCAAACTACTCAA
>JAHDBO010000309.1 GCA_020630355.1 Saprospiraceae bacterium | reverse complement strand
CAGGCAACATGCTACAAGTAAAAAATCAAGATGGAGAGCGGTTTCTAGTCATGTCCCAGCAAGCTTACGAATCTTTGTCGGAAGAACAAATAGAATTAATCCGCTCCAAAACGGAGATAATTTATAGCCCTATCGATACTATCGAAACCTATGGCGGCGGTTCCGCCAGATGTATGATGGCAGAGGTGTTTTTGCCCCGATTGGACTAAAATAGCGTTAAAGACTTTATAAAATAGAAGACGATTCCAACACAATCAACCGTTTTAGTGCTATTTTAGTGTGGCTTAACCGCACTCAACAAACACTGTGAGATAATTTTGTATCTCAAAACGAAACTCATGATAAACAAACGCCTACTTACACTCATGCTCCTTCTGGGAGTATTTATCTTTGTTCAAAGTTCATTTGCTCCCTGCACCTGTGGTGAAGATGAATGGGGATTTTTTGGTCATCGCCGTATCAATCGCATGGCAGTCTTCACGCTGCCACCGCAGATGATTAAATTTTACAAAAAAAACATAGAATACATCACCGACCATGCTGTAGACCCAGACAAAAGGAGATACGCCACCAAGCATGAGGCCGTGCGGCACTATGTCGATATTGACCATTGGGATTCTTTTCCCTTCAATGAAGTCCCTCGTAAATTTACGGATGCGCTTGTCAAGTACAGCGATTTATTTGTTATCACAGAAGCTAAGGATACACTCCACCTATTCGGGAAAGATGTGGCAAAAGTTCACCCTGGATTTATACGGATGAAAGGAGAGGATGTAAAAACAGCTTTTGGAAAAGACTCCTTAGATTTTCCTTATGAAGACTATCATGATTTTTTTAGAAAATATTGTGAATCTCAGTACTACGAAGATGATTGGATAGTCAAACCTGCTTTAGTGGATGACTTATTCAAAAAATTTCAACCCAAATTCAAAACAAAGAAAGCTTACGCAGTAGATGAGTTTTCGGGTTATGGCATTCTACCCTACCACTTACCGAAAGTACAAAGACAATTAACGGAGGCTTTCGCCACTAAAAACACGAGTAGAATTTTGCGTATATCTGCCGAGATTGGGCATTACATTGGGGATGCGCATGTGCCATTGCACACCACTGAAAATTACAACGGACAACTGACCAATCAGAACGGGATTCATGGTTTTTGGGAAAGCCGTATACCAGAACTTTTTGCGGACAAGACCTTCGATTATTTTGTAGGAAAAGCAGAATATTGGGATGACCCCAGTAAAACCTATTGGGATGTGGTGTTGAAGAGCCATTCGCATGTTGATTCTGTTTTATTGATAGAAAAGGATTTGAGTAAAATTTTCCCCCAAGACAAACAGTATTGCTACGAAAAACGCTTGGAAAGCACGGTACTTGTACCCTGTACAGCCTATGCTGATGCCTTCAATAAACGTATGAACGGCATGGTAGAAGAAAGAATGCGTGCTTCGATTAGAGCGATAGGTTCTGCTTGGTTTACGGCTTGGGTAGATGCAGGGCAGCCCGACCTTAACGACTTCGACGACCCACAAACAACTCGTGAAGAGAAAAAACGCATGAGAGAAGAAGAGAAACTTTTCAAACAAGGAAAAAGTAAGGGAAGACAGCACGGAAGTTGATTTAAAAACCGTCAAAAAACAAGGAATTTTGAACGGTTCAAAATTCCTTGTTTTTTATTCGACTTTGGTTGGTCTAAGTCCTACTTTTGCGCCACAGCAACCTTTTCTATAAATGAACCTACTATGGATAGCCCTAAAAGGCATGGCAATGGGAATAGCCGAAGTGATACCTGGTGTCTCGGGTGGAACAATCGCCTTTATCACAGGGATTTATGAAAAACTACTCAACACGATTAAAGCCTTTGGTCCAGAAGCGGTTGCCGCTTTCAAAGACAATGGAATCAAGGGGTTTTGGGAAGCGATCAATGGTACTTTTCTAGTTGCGCTTCTTATTGGAATGGGGATTGGAATCGGGGTCGGTGTTTTTGGCATCACCCATTTGATGGGAACGATTCCCGAAGTACTCTGGGCTTTTTTCTTTGGTTTGATCATCGCTTCTGCCATCTATATCGGCAAGCAAGTCCAACGCTGGGCACCTCCAGAATACGTTTTGATAATCCTAGGGACACTCTTCGCTTATTATATCACCACCATCAGCCCTGCCAACGGCAATGAAGCACTTTGGTTTGTCTTTTTATCTGGAGCAATTGCTATTTCTGCTTTGATTTTGCCTGGCATCTCAGGTAGTTTCATTTTGCTTTTGATGGGGATGTACACTTTCGTCATTCCTACCGTAAAAGATGCCCTGACTACTTTCAATACCGATAGCCTAATTGTGCTGGCTGTTTTCGGGGCAGGTTGCTTAGTAGGTCTGATGCTTTTCAGCCGCCTGTTGTCCTGGACCTTCAAAAATCATCAATCGAAAACCCTTGCCTTACTTACTGGTTTCATGCTAGGCTCGCTCAACAAAATCTGGCCCTGGCGCAATGCGACGGACTGGCTCAAAGACGCCAATGGAGCTTTTCTATTAGATAGTAAAGGTTTAAAAAAAGTACTCACTGAAGAGAATATCGCCCCTTGGAATTATGAAATCGTCACGCAACAAGACCCAATGATTGTCTGGGCAATCCTAGCAGGTATCGCTGGTTTTTCGATTGTTTTTGTATTAGAAAAAATGGGGAAACAAGAAGGAGAGTAGAATTT
>JAHDBO010000308.1 GCA_020630355.1 Saprospiraceae bacterium | reverse complement strand
CTAATGTTTTTACCAAAATCGAAAATAGAATAATGTCTAATACATAAAATACATAATGGGTGTTCTGTTGTTTTGCAACAGAATTAAGTAATACTATCTTATGCTGTAAATAAGAAATGGTGAATTATTAGCTTGCGTTTTTAACCGCTGGAATTTTTGTCTCGATCAAGGCGAGAAACACATGCGATGCAGGGCATTGGAGGGCTTGCTTGTGCAAGCAGAGCTTTTTAACGCAGTGTTGAACAAAATTCAAAAGGTTGAAAACTGAAGCATATTATTTCATCATTCCTGAAATAACAAAAATTAGTGTTGTTAAGCACAGTAAATATAGCTAAATTAGTGAAAATACAATAATATGTTTTGTATTTCTCCGACCCTTTTCTAGTAAAAAAAGCGAACTTGTCTCCAATCTTACAAAAAATGTTTTGGGTTATTTCAGGAAGTTACAGATAAAAAATTCAGAACTCTTTTCTTATTAGATTTGTTCTAAATAAGAGCCTGCTAGGCATCTTTTACGCAATAAACGATTACTAGTAGAAATAGGGGATATTGGGTTAAATTTATACAGTTTGCAAAATGGTCAAAGAAAAAATATACGAGCTTAAAGTGGATGGAATGACCTGTACGGGTTGTGCCAACTCGGTCAAGAAAGCACTAGAAAGTAAGGGGCTTTCAAACGTAAATGTCAATTTGGCAACTAAAGAGGTGACTTATGGTCAGGCTGGTCTTTCGTTTTCCGAAAGGGAAATTATCAAATGGATTGAACAGATTGGCTACACGGTCATTCGGGATGAAGCCGCTCCTAAGCATAAATGGACAATAGAACAGAAGTTTTATATCTGTTTGCTTTTTACTCTGCCCATGATTTTACACCACATACTAATGGTTTTTGGTGTATCTCCTTTTGGGTTTCTAGATGATTTTCCTTGGATACAGTTACTCCTGACGATTCCTGTTTTCATTATTGGGCTTTTGCATTTCGGAAAGAGTGCTTGGTACTCTGTTAAAAATGGGGCTGCTAATATGGATGTCCTCATTTTTGTGGGGAGTTCGGCGGCATTTATTTATAGTGTGATAGGTTTGTTTTTGAATGAGTCTAATTATATTTTCTTTGAAACGGCGGCTTCCATTATTACTTTGGTTTTATTGGGAAATTTGATTGAAAAGAAAGCAATAGAACAGACCACGACTGCCATTGAGGATTTGACAGAACTCCAAGTTAGCAAAGCTAGAAAATTGATGCCATCGGGAACAATAATCGTCATAGATGCCAGTGAAATAGAACAAGGAGATATACTGCTTGTCAACGAAGGGGATAAAATTCCAACGGATGGTATAGTGAAAAAAGGAAATGGCAGTGTTGATGAGTCCATGTTGACAGGGGAGAGTATTCCTGTAGAAAAAGGCCATGGAAGTGCTGTGGTGGGGGCAACAGTTTTGCAATCTGGTTCTCTAGAGATAGAGGCGACCGCTGTGGGTAAATCGACAACACTGAGCCAGATTATTGAGCTAGTCAAAAATGCCCAAAACGATAAACCCGAAATCCAACGACTAGCAGATAAAATATCTGAAATATTCGTGCCTGTTGTCCTAGGAATTGCTTTGCTAACTTTGGTATTGTCCTACTTTGTTTTTAACATTCCTTTTCAGAATGCCCTGATGAACAGTATCGCTGTCTTAGTGATTTCTTGTCCTTGTGCGATGGGATTGGCAACACCTACCGCGATAATGGTGGGAGTGGGGCGAGCTGCCAAAAATGGGATTCTGATTCGAGGGGCTTCTACCTTGGAAGAGTTTGCACAGACGGACACTATTTTTTATGATAAAACAGGGACACTGACGACTGGCGATTTTGAGGTGACGGCTGCCCAGTTTTTTCACGAAAGTGAAGCTCAAATCAAATCATACATAAAGGGAATGGAACTACATTCTTCCCACCCGATAGCGATTTCACTGTTGGATTACACAGATGGCGTTCAGGCTTATGATTTTCGATTGGTGCAAGAGCAGAAAGGTAGAGGTATGGTCGCAGAAGATGCCGAAGGTCGTGTTTATCGCCTGGGGGCTCATCGCATTTTGAAGGAGAGTACGAGTTTTGATAAAAATCATCATTTATTCTTGATAAGAGATGAAGAGTTACTGGCTTCATTTGCTGTTCAGGATCAAATGAAACTAGATGCGGCGGAGAGTATTTCTGCCATCCAAAAAGAAGGCATAAAACAGGTGATCGTCAGTGGGGATAAGCAAGAAAAGGTCGAGGAGCTTGCTGCTAAGCTTGGGATTGAAACTTATTTTGGGGAGCAATTGCCTGCCCAAAAACTAGAAATTATCGCTCAACAATCACAATCTTCCAAAACAGCGATGGTTGGCGATGGTATCAATGACGCACCTGCCTTGGCAAAGGCAGATATTGGTATTTCATTGAGTAATGCTTCGCAGGTCGCTATACAATCGGCAGATATTGTACTATTGAACGGCAAATTAGAACATCTGGTAGCTGCTCGTAAAATCAGTAAGCAAACTTTGAAGACGATAAAGCAGAATCTATTCTGGGCCTTTTCCTATAATATTATTGCCATTCCGATTGCGGCATTAGGTTTTTTGAATCCGATGTGGGGCGCTTTATTTATGGCGTTTTCTGATGTTGTTGTAATTGGTAATTCTTGGTTATTGAATTTTAAAAAGATTAGATAGATTTTAGAGTTTA
>JAHDBO010000307.1 GCA_020630355.1 Saprospiraceae bacterium | reverse complement strand
CGTTGTCCAGACTTTCCTCCCTAGCCATTGCTAAGGCGACAAGGAAGTCCGCAAATGTTAGTTTTATAGTGTAAAAGTAGGGCTTATTTTGAAACTATATTGTGTTCTCCCTCTTTAAAATTGTTCTGACAAACTCAACAGCTTATCAAAAATACGGTCTGCGATACTTCGATCTTCTGTAATCAGTTGCGCTGTGCCTGGCATTTCCTGTCGAAAGGTCAAAGTATCTCCATAAGTGCTGACTAAGTCTTTGTCCAAGCTTAAGTCTATCTGGTAGGCTTTGCCCTCTTCCAATTGCTCTGGGACTAAGGAAATGTGCTCGACCTTGGACTCCAACACACCGAATTCTTGATAAGGGAAATCTAAAAGCTGAATATTCGCTACTGTTCCTTTTTGTATTTTGCCAGCACCCTCTGGTGGTAGTACCCCTCGGGCAAATATTTTGCCAGCGTCTTTGGAAACAGGGACAATGGTCAACAACTCATCGCCAGAGCGGATGTGTTCTCCTGATATGCGGTATTTGCCCAAGGCTATCTTGCCCGAGATGGGAGCTAGAATCAAATGTTTGAGCTTCCAATCATTGATTTCGGTTTCTAATCGTTTGATGTCCTCGGCGAGTAGTTTTTTCTTGTCATATAGGCGCTCTTTTCCACCTTGTCCTATCTCCAAAATTTGCATTTTCAACTGCTCCACCCTTATTTCGTTGTTCAAGATATTGGTCTTATTGCTTTCTACTTGCCGCTTGTATTGCAGATAGTTCGTTTCTGCACGTTCCACTTCAATTTGGCTTACATTGCCTCCGTCCTCGAAGAGATTTTGTTGTCGTTTTAGGTTTTTGAGTGCGATGTTTTTTTCTTCCTCGATGGTTTTGATTTGTTTGGCTATAGAAGCATTGAGCGATTCAATTTGTTGGATTTGTTTTTCCAATGCTGCCGCTTTGTTTTTGTCGATATTTTTATGATAATAAAATTGATAATCTTTCAAGTGCTGGTTGAAGGTAGAATAAGCGTTTTGTAGATTTCCTATCTGTAGATTCTTAGGGATTTGGATTGATGCCCAATTAGGGTTTTTGTTAGCATTCAAGAAGTTCTTCAAACCTTGGATATCTTTCCATTTTGCCGTACTATTGATGATAGCCAGGGCATCATTTTCTTTGACCGATTCGTTTTGTTCCACCAATAAGGTGTCCAGTTCTCCGCTCGTTTTAGCAACCACTTTTACAGGGGGATTGCCAGTGACCAGATAGACAGGGGCATTGACGATATCTGGATATTTGATAAACCAACTCATGGTTATAAAAATCAAAACCACAAAGAAAAGCGTGGCGATACCCCAACGCAATATCCAGCTAGGAGGATGCCCTAGAATGTCTTGGATTTCGTTATCCTCGTTTAAGTCGATTTCATTATCTAAGGATGGTACACTTGATGGCATTTCTACTTAATGTTTGTGACTGAAAATTAATTGCCCAACTCCAATTGGTTTTTCACCAAGGAATAATATGCCCCTTGTTGACTGACCAATTCTTGGTGCGTCCCGATTTCAATAAGCTTTCCTTTTTCCAATACGACGATTTGGTCGGCATTTTTGACGGTACTTAGGCGATGCGCTACGACCACGACCGTTCGCCCCTTGAAAAAAGCATTGAGATTTTCCATGATGACCCGTTCGTTCTTGGCATCTAGTGCATTAGTCGCTTCATCAAAAAAGAGATAGTCAGGGTCTTTATAGATGGCACGGGCTATCAACATCCGTTGTCGTTGCCCTTGACTTAAGCCATTGCCCCTAGTGCCAATCATCGTGTTATAAGCCAAGGGAAGTGACTCGATATATTCTTTGATATTGGCAGTGTGTACCGCTTTGAGTAGTTTTTCTTTATCCACACGGTCGTCGCTTTCAGCGATATTGTTGGCGATGGAATCCGAAAAAATAAAACCGTCCTGCATGACCGCCCCACATTTCGAGCGCCATATTTTGTTATTGATATTGTCCAAGGGGATGCCGCCTAGTTTTAGCTGTCCTTTTTGGGCTTGATAGAAACGGAGCAAGAGCTTGACCAAGGTCGTTTTGCCACTGCCGCTAGTACCGACTATAGCGGTTACTTTACCTTTAGGTATTGTCAAGTTGATGTCAGAAAGCACGTCCTCATCTATTTCCGTATATCGGAAAGATAGATTTTGGATATGCAAATCGCCCGAATCGGGAAAAAGGTTGATTTGCTGTGTTTCCAAGCCAGATTCATCTGCTTTGTTATGGATTTCCCCTAGACGTTCCAAGCTGATTTTGGCATCTTGGGCGTTTCGGATAAATCCGATTAACTGTTGCAAAGGAGCATTTAATTGTCCTACGATATATTGCACTGCCATCATCATTCCCAAGGTCATTTGACCTTCGATGACCGCTAGGGCTGCCACAAAAGTAATGAGGATGTCTTTGCTCTGGGTGAAGAAACCTGCTCCTGCATCTTGGTATTGGGAAATCTCTAATGCCTTGATTTTGACCCGAAACAACCGAGCTTGAATATTTGTCCATTGCCACCTACGTTTTCGCTCGCTGTTTTGCAATTTGATTTCCTGCATTCCCTGTATCAGCTCAATCAGTGTGTTTTGGTTTTCGGACATCTGCTGGAATGCCTTGTAGTCGATTTCTTTTCTTTTTTTCAAAAAAAGAATAATCCAAATGGCATATAATATAGAAGAGACCAAGAA
>JAHDBO010000306.1 GCA_020630355.1 Saprospiraceae bacterium | reverse complement strand
CTAAGTACTCTAGTATCAAGACATTTCTAGAATACACTGGCCATCTTTCATCGTGATGGTCAATCTCTCTCTTCTTTTAAACCAATCCAATAGCTCATTACCTAAGATTTCTCGTCGCCATTCAGCATGCATATAAGATGGGAAATAGTCCTCTTCTCGTTTCATCTGATTGAAATCAGTACGATTAAGGAGTAGGATAGGAGAGATGTCCTGTTCTTGACAACGGTATTTTAATATCAAACTTAACAAATCCATTAAGGTGTTTTGATGGTCGTCATCACTAGGGCGATCTGGGATTTTTTCGAGTGCTTCCCTCTCTTCTTCGGTGATTCTACCTTGATATAATTCATTCAGGATATCCCAATATCTATTAAAGAATTTAGGGGGAATCCTACGGTCGTCTTTCATGGTCCGTTTGCCCGAACCCATGATTTTGACGATGGTCGAAATTAATTTACTAGGGATGATTGCTTCTCGTGGCAGGTTACGGCTTTTGGCTTCAGATTCTCGCCATCTATAAATCCTCAAAAGAAAGGCCTTACCTTGAATGTCTAATTGATGGATGACTTTGTTGTTATAAGCGCCTTTGTCTGGACTAGACACATAATATTCAGGTGTTGTCCATTTCATGCACTCTTGTATGACCCAATCTACCCGATTTTGCTTTTGTAGTTTTTTCAATAAAGAATCCCATAGCTGTGGCAGATATAAGACATCATTAAGGGCATAGCTGATTTTCTGTTTGGATAAAGGTCTCGCTGCCCAATCAGTGACCATCTGGCTTTTGCTGATACGGACTCGAATTTCTTTTTGTAGCAATTTTTGAAAGGAAGCAGGATAGCCATAGCCCAAAAATCCAGCTGCTACTTGTGTGTCGAATATATTAGATGGAATAATTCCATAAATGGCATTCAAGAGTTGATAGTCATTCTCTCCGGCATGTGTGATTTTAAGTACTTTTTCATCAATAATAAAATCAAGGAAAGGTTGAAGGTCTTTGATGTTTAAAGAATCAAGGATATAATTGCCGTGTGCTGTCTTTACTTGTATCAGGCACAGCAAGGGCGTGTATCGGCGTTCACCGATAAACTCGGTGTCGAACGCAATCCAGTCAATGTCCGCATTATCAGCGGCGAATTGCTGTAAGGCTTCACTAGTGGAAATAAACGAATAATCCGTCTTATCAGACATGAGATGAGTAGTTAAAAATTTTGAGTTTTTGTTGGGTTAGATGTTCTAGTAAAATAATAAAAGTAGTAATGTTTTCAGGAGGGAGAATTTCACTAGAATATCAATATTAACAAATTTAAAAAATGAGGATGTAATTTTATATCATCTTGTCAATTATCTGTGTATAAATCATGCATTCATTTAATAATAGCCTAATTCGAGCCTTGGAAGCGTCGAAAAATCCAGTAAAAGCGATTTCAATGTCCAGTTACATGAAAAATCAATTTGTATTCTTTGGCGTATCTGCCCCTGAGCGCAAGCTGATTTTTAAAAATATTCTCAAAGAAAAAGGAAAACCTAGTGAAAACGAATGGCGCGATATAGTCTGGGAACTCTGGAATGAAGAACAAAGAGAACTGCATTACATCGCCCAAGAGTTAATGTTCAAGTTCAAGAATAACTATCAAGAAGAGGATATTGATTGGATTGAGAAAATGATTTTGACCCACTCTTGGTGGGATACCGTTGATTTTTTAGCGGCAAATATTGTTGCTCATTTTTTTAAATCTTTTCCTCAGATAAAATTTTCTTACATTGAAAAATGGATTGAAAGTGAAAATATTTGGCTAAATCGTACGGCTATTTTATTCCAATTGAAATATAAAAACGAAACCGACGAAGCGTTGCTTTATAGACTGATTCGACGGCAAATGGGCGCTAAAAACTTTTTCATTGCCAAGGCGATCGGTTGGGCATTGCGCAGTTATTCCAAAGTGAATCCAAGCTCTGTACGCCAATTCATTGATAGCCATCCGTTGCAGCCATTGAGCAGGAAAGAGGGCGGCAAATATTGTTGAGATTTATAAATCCCTTCGCTCTATTTTGTTATCCAGACATAATTCAATACAATTGTAATCCCAAAACTTAATCCTATGAGACAACAAATATTATATCTTTTCCTTGCCTTTTTAGTACTGCCTTTTACTCTTGATGCACAGAATAAAGTTCCAGATTTTACCCAGAAGTCTCCATATAGCACTATCTACGGGCATCTATATTATTTGCAGAACAACAGCTACAATGCAGACGAGGCTGCAAAGGTTGTCTATCAAGCAGAATCCCCAAAAAAAGCGAGACAACTAGCGGTCAAAATCAAACAAGTATTGGATGGGAAAGGGCTGAAAGTGATACTGTCTGACTTACCACGAGACTCGGTATATCAGGATAGCCTAAAGCGTAGCCGTTATGTCCTCTTCCCTAGAGAATTGCCGCAGGTATATGTGGAGCGGTACGAAGGAAAATGGTACTACTCCCAAGCAACGATGGAGGTGATTCCCCGTTTGCATCAGGAGGTCTACCCTTTGGGGAGCGATAAGTTACTGAAGTTGATGCCTCGTTTTGGGAGCAATGCATTTTTTGGGCTTTTTGCTTGGCAGTGGGTCGGTTTGTTATTGCTGGTTTTTCTGGCTTGCTTGATACATCTGTTACTGACCAAACTGTTGAGCTTGGCGATTCGAGCCTTGGCTTCTACTCGGCTTGGTC
>JAHDBO010000305.1 GCA_020630355.1 Saprospiraceae bacterium | reverse complement strand
AGTCAGAAGAGAGAAGTCAGATAGGGAAAACAATCAATCTGTCTTCTGTCCTCTCATGTCTTTTTTCTGGGTTTAAATTGAGATATTTAGAAGTCAGAAGAGAGAAGTCAGATAGGGAAAACAATCAATCTGTCTTCTGTCCTCTCGGATCTGTCTTCTGAGTTTAAACAAAATCTACATCAATGTGATAAGGGTAATTGATGAGGTATTCTAGGGAATCTAGAATATTGTCACCATGGAAAACCACTTTATAAAGTGTCTGTGTAATCGGTGCATTGATACCATGATAATCACAGAGTTTTTTCATGACTTGTATGGTCCGAACGCCCTCTGCCAGTTCGGTCATATTCGCACGGATGTCTTCGATACTTTCTCCATTGGCTAGGCGTGTGCCTAAGGTGTAATTGCGACTTTTGGTACTAGAAGCAGTAGCGACCAAATCCCCGATTCCAGCTACACCCAAGAAACCTTTGCTATCAATACCAAGCTCTCTCGCCAAATTAATCATCTCGACCAACCCCCTTGAAATAAGCATTGCCCAGATATTCTGTCCCATACCCAAACCGCCTAGGATTCCAGCCCCGATTGCGATGACGTTTTTCAATGCGCCTGCTAGTTCCGTCCCCCTCAAAGAGCGGGAACCATAAACCTTGAACCAACGGCTATTCAGTACCTCTTGTCCGACCTTAACAACTTCATCGTATTGAGAGGCAATAACCGTGGCGGCAGGTTGTCCTTCTAGGATTTCCTTAGACAAATTGGGACCAGCCAAACAGCCGATTCGAGCTACGATACTCTCTTGTTCTATCACCTCCGACATAGTGTGTACTTCTCTCCGAGAGATCGTTACTTTCTCATAATCTTCCTCTTTGATATCACCTGTGTCGAAGCCTTTAGTCGCATGGATAAGGAAGTGATACGGTCTGAGATGAGGCCCTAGATTTCTCATCATCCCTCGGAAACTCTTTGAAGGAACGACTGGAAAAATAAGATTGCAAGTATCTGCGATTTCTTTGATATCGTCTGTTGCTCGGATGCGTTCGGATAAATGAACCCCCAAGTGGGTATGTGTATTATTGATTTGGTCGCAGACGCTCTTACGTCGAGAAAAAACAAGTACGTTTACATTTTCCGAAAGGAGTTTGGCGATGGTTGTCCCAAAGCGTCCCATACCGATGACACCTACTGTTTTGTTCATAACGGCTTGTTTTAGTTTAATGCTTTTTCAATGACTTCCGTCAATTCTTCTCCAATCACAGGGGAGAAACCCAATTTTGATTTTACCACTTTACCTGATTTATCCAAAACGATATTGGTCGGGAAAGCTGCTATTTGGAGGTCTCGAATCATATCCATTTGGTTATTGAAGAGGCGGTATTTGAAAGGTTTTTCTGTTATCAATTTCTTGACTTTGGCATCCTTATCAAAAGTGATCGCCAGGAACTCGACGTCTTTTCCCTCGAATTTATCGACGACTTCATTCAGTTGAGGCAACTCCATGATACAAGGCATACAAGCGACAAACCAAAAGTTGATAACGGCTACTTTCCCTTTCAGATCTTCTAGGCTTACCCCTTTTCCTTCCATATCTGTAATGGTGAAATCTTTAAATTGAGCACCTTCTGTGATGAATTCACTGACAGGAGGTCCTTGCTGTCTCATTTCTTTTTGGAAAACCTCCATTGTCATGGCTTCATAACCTTCGGGAAGCTTTAGGGCAACTGCTTTTGGCTCTACTTTAGTCGCTCTATACACTTGTTTTGAGGCCTGCGGACCTGGCATGGCATATTCCATTAGGAATCCATCGAATTTGAATCCAAATGCATTATTGACAGGGATTTCTTTGGTATAAAAAACATCCAAATCTTGCCCCATGTATTTTACGATTGCTTTCTTGCAAGTGTAGCCAGCTATTTCCTTTGTTTCTTCGAGGAAGGTGATGTTTTCAGCTTCCTTGGCATCTCCCATTGCTAAAGCTACTTTTTTGCCGCCAGGCATATCTAAATAGACGGTTTGTTTTTGGGTTTTATTATCAATGAACAACAATTGTGCGCCCATTTGTGCTGGCTCATCTTGCATCTTCGTCAGCGCTGAATCAAATTCAACGATTAGACTATTGCCTGTGCTTGTTTCAGTCCCAGCCCCTACAGATAAAACCTCAAAGGTGACAACACCAGACTGGATTTTATTAGCAGTTGAGTTTTTATTGGTTTTACAACTCACCATCAATAGGCAAACAGCGGCTAAGGATAAGAAAAAATACTTCATAGAATTCAAATTTCTGTAAAAGTAGCAATAGATTTTATTCTAAAATCTAAAAACAGAAATTAGTATTTAGATATTAGACCAAAAAGGGTCCTTTCTTAGTCTACGGAATTGTACCAAAATGGAATAATACCTGATATTTACAGCATTATCATCCTCATTTCAAATCATCCGCAAACTGCTTTTGTAACTTCCTGATTTTTGGTGTGATGATGACTGTGCAATAAGGATTTCTATCACCAACTCTCGTATAATAATCGTTGTGTTCGACTTCCGCTGGGTAGAATTGGCTGGCTTCCGTGATTTCGGTTACAATAGCGTCGTCCCATATTTTTTCTGCCTCAGCTTGCTTGATGGATGTCTCAGCGAGTGTTTTTTGGGTTTCGTTATGGTAAAAAATAGCGGAACGGTACTGCGTACCTCGGTCGTTTCCTTGACGGTTTAGGGTAG
>JAHDBO010000304.1 GCA_020630355.1 Saprospiraceae bacterium | reverse complement strand
CTAGCAATTCTCTTAATGTAAAACTCTCCTATGTAAACATGGTCTTCATAGTTACTGTAATTGTAATGCTTATGTAATTGTAATAATCTCGTAGTATTTATTAGGTCGACATTTACTTCACCTTTTGCTTTGAGAAAAGCAGCTATGGCAGCATGAATGCTTTCGTGTAGTATTGTCTCTGCCATATCCAACGGGCTACTATTGCTAGAGTCAATGTAGATTTCTATGTATCCCTTATCAATATCATTTACATTAGCTCTTTCACTACAACCAGCAGTTCCGTCATTACAACCATCTTTAAAAATCAAATCGATCCCTGATGTAGTAGCTGCGAAAGGGCGTATAATTTTATTAAATAAAGAAAAGTTGCCTTTTATCAATTTATTATAAATACATTCAAATATTTCAAATTCCATCATCTCAGATACGTCGATGACATCTTCACAGCCTAGATAGTTAAAGGAACACAATGAACTCAATGCATATTCTTCAAAAACCTCCTGACTAGAACAAGCTCCTCCAAAACCGTCTACTTGAGCTTCTAAATCCGCAACCGTCATCTCAAGACCATAAGTATTGATGAAATTTTGTGCCGCTACAGCACAGGCGTCAAAATTAAGTGGAATATCCCCACTTATATCCCCACAATCATCAGGTGTGCAATTCCTACCTATGCTACTACCTCCATCAGGACAATAATTAAGAAGAATAATATCAGGTTTATTCGTGCATTTACATTCATCCACCTCGTCTGGCGTATGACCTGCACAAGTACAATTAACAGGTATTAAAACATCCATGCAATTATCTTCTCCATCTTCAAAATATCCGCCACCGCCGCCAGATCCGTCAGTCGGGTCGTAGCTATCATCAGGCTCTCCCCCTGATGGATACCCGTTTGTACCGCCGCCGCCCGTCTGCCCAGAACCATTACCATAGGGATCTTCATTGCCTCCAGTGCTTGTTCCACCAGTACCACTGTCTCCACCATCAGTAGGCTCGTAAGTATCGCAAAAAGCATCGCAGCGGTCTGCATCCCTCGACATTTTCCGTTTGAATCCCTTCAAAGAGTACCGCTTAATCAAGCCATCAAAAGCATCCATCCCAAGCTCTCCATTTTGATAAGATTGGGCAAAAGTTTCGCTCATCTCATAGACCAAAATCGAGACCGATTTATTGGAGGATTGGGCTGCTTGGTGGACGATGAGGTTGTATAGGCTTCGCTCATCGGGTTCGAGAGGATAGAAACGGAAGGCGTAATTCAGTGTACCATCTTCGCTAGTTGTCAATAGCACATTTTCATCATCCAAAACTCCGAACCTAGCAATAGAATTAGGGTTGAAATTTCTGGTTTCGATTTCGTAGGAAACCTCGAATGCCTCCCCTAGAAAAGCTAGTGTCTCTCTTTTTTGATTTTCGGAAGGTGCTCCAAGACTGCTTCGACTGGCGTCATCGGCTTCCAAGGTTTTAATTGGCTCATCTGTTTTTTCAAGGTCAATATCTTTCTCACAAGCCATCAAGCCTACAATAAGAAAGCCTAAAAACAAACAGAAACCGAAAAAGCGTTTTAGCCTACGCCGTGTGTGTGTGTGTGTGGAATAACATTACAAAATTTTAGCTATAAAACAAAATATTCACACCACAATATAAGTGCATAAATTTATAAAAACAATTATATTTCATTTTTTAACGAAAACTGCGTAATCGTTTTCGGACGCAATCGCAATCGTCGGACACTTTAAAAGTGTCCGACGATTGTCCCCCTATCCTCCTATCACTGCCTTCATCAGAATGGCACAGATAATCGCACCATAAGTACCTAGCGCATAACCCAAAACCGCCATCAAGGCGCCTACGGGTGCTAGGGATGGACTAAATGCGGAAGCAACAATCGGAGCAGAAGCCGCTCCGCCAATATTCGCTTGGCTACCGACCGCTACATAGAAAAACGGCGCACGGATAATTTTGGCGACAGCCAATAAAACTCCCACATGCACCAACATCCAGATAATACCGATAGCAAATAAATCCAAGTTATTGAAGACTTCTTTCAAGTTCATCTTCATACCAATCGTCGCCACCAACACATAGATAAACACAGAGCCAATCCTAGAAGCACCGACACCTTCTAACTGTCGGGCCTTCGTAAAAGACAGCGCCAGACCAAAAGTAGTAGAAATCACTATCAACCAGAAAAATCCAGAAGCCAGAGAATTCAAGCGTAAATTATTCAAAGTTTCTTTGTACTCGCCCATAATCGGCGTAATCGTATCCGCTCCCCAATGCGCCAGCGCCACACCGCCAAAAGCGACAGCAAGTAGAATAAACAAACTGGTTGTAGTTGGGATACGCTCTACTTTCGCCCTGTAATCTGCTAGTTTTTGCTTGAGCTGCTCAATGGCTGAGGCATCCGCTTTGAGGATTTTATCTACTTTCTCCGAAGCACCTGCCCCATACAATAAAAAGCCCATCCAAATATTAGCCACGACGACATCCACAACAAGCATAGAAGCAAAAATATTATCCGCCACATCATAAATTTCCTTCATGGCGGCTTGATTCGCACCTCCACCTATCCAGCTACCGGCCACGGTTGCTAAACCACCAGACAAATCAGCTGGTGGCAGATTAATCAAGCCAGGGAATACGTTTACAACTATCAGTAAAGCAATCGGGCCACCAATCATCACACCCAAGGTCCCTGCCAAGAACATAATAATGGCTTTTGGCC
>JAHDBO010000303.1 GCA_020630355.1 Saprospiraceae bacterium | reverse complement strand
CCAAAGGATAAGTCCCCTGCATCCCCAAGGCCTGGAACGATGTATGATTTTGCAGTCAGCTCTTCATCAATGGCACCTGCCCAGATTTTAGCTTCAGGGATTTGACGATTGACGTATTCGATACCATCCGTGGAGGCAATTGCGGTAGCAACATGAATGGCTTTGGGCTGTCCATATTGTAGCAGTTCTTTAATGGTGACGACGACAGAAGCACCCGTTGCCAACATGGGGTCTGCTACTACCAATACGGCATCATCGAGATTAGGGCAAGAGACGTATTCCAATTTGATTTGGAAAGTACCGTTTTTGTGGTGTTTTCGGTAAGCAGATACAAAAGCATTGTCCGCATCGTCAAAATAATTGAGCATCCCCTGGTGCATCGGTAAGCCCGCTCTTAGTATCGTTCCTAGTATGACCCTATCCGTAGGATAATCCAATTCGGCAATTCCTAGAGGAGTTTCTACTTCCATTTCCTCAAATTGGAGGGTCTTACTGATTTCGTAAGCAAGGATTTCTCCAACTCGCTCCAAGTTTCTCCTAAATCGCATACGGTCACCTTGAATATGCGTGTTTCTCAATTCGGCAATAAAGCGATTGGCGATAGAGTTATTGGAACTTAGGTTGAAAGCCATGGCGTTTTGTGTTGGTTTTTGGTAAGATAGTTAATTTAAAGCTGGTCAAAAAATTAAAAAACAGCTTCGGCAATACTCATTATTGTTGGAGTATCTCCCATGGTATAATAATGCAGACAAGGTGCACCTTTGGCTTTCAATTCTTTGGATTGTTGAATCGTCCATTCAATACCAATTTGTTTTCTTGCTTCTGCTGTTTTTGCTTTGATAAATTCGTTTACAAAATCATCTGGCAAATCAATATAGAACATCCTAGGAATGGAGTTGAGTTGGTACTTTTTGGTAATCGGTTTCAGGCCTGGTACAATAGGAACATTGATACCATTGGCACGACAATTATCCACGAAGCGGAAATATTTTTCATTGTCAAAAAACATCTGAGTTACAATATAGGACGCTCCAGCATCGACTTTTTGCTTGAGCCAATACATATCTGATTTCAGATTGGGGGATTCAAAGTGTTTTTCGGGATAACCTGCTATACCGATACAAAAATCCGTTTTTTCCCCATTTTCTATATTGTCATCCAAGTAAATCCCCTTGTTCATGTTGTCAACTTGCTGCACTAAGTCTAGGGCGTATTCGTGCCCTCCTTTTTCAGGCACAAATTTGGTGTCAAATTTTCTAGCATCTCCTCGAAGGGCTAGCACATTATTAATGTCTAAAAAATTCAAATCAATCAAGACGTCTTCTGTCTCTTCTTTTGTGAAACCACCACAAATCAAATGTGGAACCGCATCTACGCCATAGCGATGCATAATCGACGCACAAATGCCAACAGTTCCAGGTCGTTTTCGAATTGCGGTTTTTTCATAATAACCACTTTCTCTTTTTTTATAAATAAATTCCTCTCTGTGATAAGTTACATCAATAAAGGGGGGCTTGAATTCCATCAAGGGGTCAAGTGTATCAAAAATTGCTTTCATACTTCCTCCTTTCAGGGGAGGTAACACTTCGAAGGAGATAAGCGTCTTTCCATTTGCATTATCGAAGTAATCGGTCACTTTCATATATCAGGTAATAGATTTTAGTAGTTGGTATTTAGATGTTAGACTGAAAGTTGTTTTTATAATTTGCTCGTTTTGCAAAAATTGGATAATGTCTAATTTATGTCAGTGGTAGAGCATTGATAATCAGAGATACTTCTTCTTGTTTAACAAAACATCACCTTAACGTTCCACCATTCTTTTTCAATGATGGCGTTATTCTTTTTATAAAAATGGATGGCTGGTTCGTTCCAATCCAAAACTTGCCATTTCAATAATCGGGCTCCTTGGGTTTGGCTTTCTTTGACTAGGGCATCGTACAACAACTGTCCGACACCACTGCGGCGGTGGGCTTCTCGTACGACGAAATCATCGAGGTACATCATTTTTCCTTTCCAAGTGGAATAGGTAATGTAAAATAACACCATTCCAATGACTTCTCCTTCATATTCTGCTACAATTACTTGAAAAAGCCCATCTTTAAAGTCTTGAAGATACTCTTCAGGACTTGTTATGACGGCTTCTCTAGCATTTTCATAAACGGCTAGCTCTACGACTAAGTCATGAACGGTAGCAATGTCTTTTTCTTCTGCTTTTCGGATTAAGATATTCATTGGAAATGATTTTAAGTAAAATTACGATATTGGGTAGTACAATTTTAAAATAATATGACGAAACGTGCTTTTCTACCTTTGTTCGGTACTTTTAGTATTTTGACTTTAATTGCTGAAGCGATTGGTTCTGCATCAATGATTTTTGCGACAAAACCTTTCCTAATGGTTTTCTTGTCGCTATGGTTTTATACTCGAACCCACAATAAAAACACTTCGTTCCGATTCTGGATTTTATTAGGTCTGATTTTTTCAATTGGTGGCGATACTTTTTTGATGTTTGTTGAAAATCCACCTTACTGGGAGTCCTTTTTTCTTCTGGGCTTGGGGTGTTTTCTAGTCACGCATGTTTCTTACATTTTGGCTTTCGCCAAATATCCTAAATTGAAGTCTGGTTTGGTTTATCAAATGCCTTTCTTCATACTTCCTTTTTTACTCTTCCTTGTAGGAAATACGATTGTTTTATGGGATGGAGTCCCTGCTGAAATGAAAGTCCCTGTAGTGATATATA
>JAHDBO010000302.1 GCA_020630355.1 Saprospiraceae bacterium | reverse complement strand
CCTTCTACTACTTTAGTAACAACAACACCGCTCGTAAGGTTCACTTTTAGTTCATTCGCAAAGTCTTTATCTAAGTCTGCGATGTGAATTCCGATGACAGCACGTTGTGATTCACCAAATTGGATTAAGTCCTCAACCACCTTTTTCACTAGGTTAGAAGGTATGGCAAAAGAATAGCCTGCATACATGCCTGTGCGAGAAACAATCGCCGTATTGATGCCAATCAAATCACCAGATTGGTTGATGAGTGCTCCACCAGAGTTTCCAGGATTGACGGCTGCATCTGTTTGGATGAAGTTTTCTATACCATATTGTTCTCTAATAATACCGATGCTCCTACCCTTTGCTGATATGATCCCAGCAGTCACTGTCGAAGTCAAATCCAATGGATTTCCTACCGCAAGCGCCCATTCTCCAACTTCTACACCATCAGAATCACCAATATTAAGATAAGGTAGGCTACTTTCGTCAATTTTGATAACTGCTAAATCCGTCGTCTTATCCGTACCGATAATTTCAGCTTCAAAGGTTCTACCATCATACAAGCGCACCTCTATCTCCTCCGCACCATCTATTACGTGATTGTTCGTAACAATGAAGCCGTCTTGCTTGTAAATAACACCAGAACCTGTTCCTTGTCGAGGACGCATATTCGGGTTGCGAAATAACTCTTCCAAATCTCCCATATCCCCACCAAATAACTCTTCAAAGGGATTTCTTGGATTTCTTCTTCGGTTGGGTGTTTCTTCTTCAGCAAGGTCCTTCTTTGCTAGCCCTTTTGAAGTCGTGATGTTGACGACGGCAGGCATTGCTTTTTTAGCAGCTATTCTGAAATCAGGCAAAGCAGCTAAATGACCAGCTTTGACGTTTATGTTGTTAACCGACTGAGCCAAGCTTTCTTCTACGTTTACATTCAGAGCTTCTTGGTTAGGATGCAGTAAATAGACACCACTTAAAGTTACTAACCCTCCAAGGATGCCTGCAATAAAAAGCGCAAGGATATTTTTCATAGGTTTTAGCGTTTTAATAGATACATCTCTGAAACGCCTTGAAATTTTGGATTGTTACCGTAAAAAAAGATTTTAACAAGTTGTTAACTCGTTGAAAATTGATGAATAGATAAAAGATGAAAACCCAAAGGGGATACGCATGATTTTTACCCATAAAATATTTTATCTTCGCCAACAATTTTGCAGCAATTTAGCTAGTGTAGTGCATCCTGATATAAACAGCATAGAAGAATATTTACAACCTGAAAATGAGATAGAGCTCGCTATCATGAAAGACCCAGCTTTTAAAGCGGGGCTGTTTTGGGGTAAGCCACGTTTTGGACATCCTGAAGGAAAGATTATCTATCATATCAAAGAGGTTTTTGAGAACATCAATTTATTGAAAATATCGAAAGAAGTTCGCTCACAACTTCGTTTGATAGCGTTGGTACATGATAGTTTTAAAATGCAAGAGAGTGAGTTTCCGTATCCTCGTTCCAAAGAAAATCATCATGCAAGCATAGCGAAGAGATTCTCTGAAAAATATATTCAGGAACAATACCTATTAGATATTATAGAATGGCATGATGAAGCTTATTATGCTTGGAGAGACATACATATATATAGAGAGGAAGAACAGGGAAATCAAAGAAAACAGCATTTGATAAATAAAATGGGGGAACATCTTCAGCTTTTCTATCTTTTCTTTAAGTGTGATACAAAAACGGGGGACAAAATTCAAGCACCTTTGATATGGTTTGAAAAAACAATCCAAAATATAGATAAAATTATACTCTAGGGATATATTGTAACTGTTTACCCCCTCCTTCCCAAAGAGAATATCGCCTATTGGATGCTGCTTGAAATACATTTTTGTATTGTTGTTTATTTTTTGGTAGCCATCAATTCCCATTTTCTTTGACAGTCAATTCCCATTTTTCACAACAGTACTAATCAATATGGTACGATTTAGGAATATGTATTGGATTGGCAACCTTTGCATACTGTGATTTACTTGATATTGACAGTTCTTTTTTTATTTATAAAAAGAATGTCACAACCAAACACACCATTTTTCCATATCCTTTTTTTTTGGTTTCATTTTTGGCATAGTTAACCCTTGAAAGGATACTACAATCCAAATTTCATTTTATTAAAAATTTGAACTTTTAGAACTAATAGGAATGCGTTGCCTATTAGGCTAATATTCTATTGTTTAAATCAAAATTTTAAACTGTTAAATCATGGGAAATTTCAGAATTCTACAATCTACAGCGTTGATATTGTTCTTTATGGCAGCAACATTTTCAGTTGATGCACAAATTAGAATGGCTTCAAAAAAGGAAATGGCCGCTCCAGTTGTGAAAAATGCAGTTCTAGACTTGGGCTCTTGTGACGGTACAAAAGGTTTCTTACCTCCAAGGGCAACTTCTGAGCAAATCGCAAATTTCAAAGATCCTGTTCCAGGTATGATTTTATATGATACTGAAAAAGGTGTTTTGAAAACTTACAACGAAAAGCTGGGAGCTTTTGAGGAGACTGGCGCATGTAACGGTACTAATCTATGTGAAGCATTAGATAGAATTGCTAAAATAGAAGATCAAGGTAAATCTAGAGATGCAGAACTGGATGACTTGAAAAAAGCAGCGGCAGATCGTGACTTGAAAATTGCGGATATAGAGAAGCTAGGCTTGGCTAGAGACACAGAAATAGACGCGTTGAAAAAAGCAGCGGTAGATCGTGATTTGAAAATAGCGGAC
>JAHDBO010000012.1 GCA_020630355.1 Saprospiraceae bacterium | reverse complement strand
AATCTACAATCTAATGTCTAAAATCTTATCAATAAACCACCTGCTGCTTTTCAAAGGCGGTGATTTCCTTGTCTAGACTCAACAAAAAATCTAAATCATCATAGCCTTTAATCAAGCAATTCTTTTTATACTCATCTATTTCAAAGAGGACAGTTTCTCCTGTTGTTTCATTCTTAAAGGAAGTTTCCTCTAGATTTAAACTGAAAGTCGCCTTCGGATTCTGTTCTATCGTTTTAAAAATAGTATCCAAAAAAGCTTCGGAAACCGTTATTGGGACAATGCCATTATTCAAAGCATTTCCCTTGAAAATATCAGCAAAGAAACTACTGACAACTACGCTGAAACCATAATCTGCAATAGCCCAAGCAGCGTGTTCTCTACTAGAACCGCAACCGAAGTTTTTGCCAGCTATGAGTATTTCACCTGAATAAATAGGATTATTTAAAATAAAATCTTCGATAGGTGAGCCGTCTTTTTTGAATCGCCAATCCCGAAATAGATTTTCACCAAAGCCATCTCTGGTAATCGCCTTTAAAAAACGAGCAGGGATAATCTGATCGGTGTCTATATCTGTCAAGGGCAAAGGAACTGCCGTACTTGTTAGTTTATTGATTGCGCGCATCTGGTAGAAATGAATGATGAATGATTAGTGATGAATGATGTGGTAAGGCATTACTTTGTGAAATATTTGGAAATATTCCAAAACCCCTTTTCAATCTAAAGCCTTAAGGCCAAAAACCAATAGCTACAATTCAGACACATCTACAATTTTTCCTGCGATGGCTGTGGCTGCTGCGGTCAATGGACTGGCTAGGAATGTCCTAGAGCCAGGGCCTTGTCTGCCTTCAAAATTACGATTGGAGGTAGAGACACAGTACTCACCTGCGGGAATCTTATCCTCGTTCATCCCTAAACAAGCACTACAGCCTGGTTCTCTAAATTCAAATCCAGCCGCTTGGAGAATATGATCTAGCCCTTCTGCTTTGGCTTGGGCTTCTACCTTTTTAGAACCAGGTACTATGAAAGCATTGATATTATCCGCTTTGCGTTTCCCTTTGACATATTCCGCTACGATGCGTAAATCTTCGATCCTTGAGTTGGTACAACTACCAATGAATACATAATTGACGGGCTTTCCTAGGAGCGAGCTTTGAGCTTCTAGCCCCATGTATTGCAATGGTCTTTCACTCTCTTGTGCTGGAATCGAATCGGATACCTTAATCCCCATCCCTGGGTTGGTACCATAAGTAATCATCGGAGTTATATCTGTGGCATCGAAGACATATTCCTTATCAAAAATTGCTCCTTGATCTGTTTTAAGGCTTTGCCAGAAAGCAATCGCTTCCTCTGTAACAGGCGCAAAAGGCTTGTCTTTCAAATAGTCAATCGTAGTTTGATCTGGTGCAATCATACCACCTCTAGCGCCCATTTCGATACTCATATTACAGACCGTCATACGGGCTTCCATAGATAGGTTCTCGATGGCTTCGCCAGCATATTCTACAAAATATCCTGTACCGCCCGCAGCACTCAATTTAGAGATGATATACAATATCAAATCTTTTGCAAAAACATTTTTCTTGAGTTTTCCATTGATAGTAATGCGCATCGTTTTGGGGCGAGTGAGGATGAGGCAATTGGTGGCCATCACTTGTTCTACTTGACTGGTACCGATACCGAAGGCAATTGCTCCAAAAGCACCATGCGTTGAAGTATGACTGTCGCCGCAAACAATGGTCGTACCAGGGCGGGTAATGCCCAATTCAGGGCCAATAACATGGACAATGCCTTGTTTCTCATGTCCTAAACCATATAATTCTACCCCAAACTCATCACAATTGCTCACCAACTTCGCTACTTGCGTCCTAGAGAGTTCTTCCTTAATCGGGAGGTGCTGGTTGAGTGTCGGAACGTTATGGTCAGCGGTTGCCGTCGTTTTGTCTATATTTCTCAGTCCAATCCCTCGCTTTTTTAAACCTGCGAATGCTTGTGGACTAGTGACTTCATGGATGAAATGCCTATCTATATAAATCACTTCACGACCGCCAGGAATTGACTTGACGACATGGCGTTCCCATATTTTTTCAAATAAAGTCTTGGACATCAGTAGTTAATAATGAATCGTGTGCCGAGGGCATCACTTTGTGAAAAAATGAATAATTTCAATCTTGCTTAGGCTCTGGCAGGAGAAAGGACTTTTTCGACAATGATTTTAATATCATCGTTATTTACCTCTTTCTTGCGGTCTGCTACTTCTAAGAATTCCGCATAGACTTGGTCTAATTCGACTTTCGTCAAATTGATACCGATATTTTTTGCACGGTAGGCAAGAGCAGAACGTCCGCTTCTTGCAGTTAGTACAATCGAAGAAACATCCACGCCAACATCCTTAGGGTCAATGATTTCGTAGGTCTCTCGACTTTTAATAACGCCATCTTGATGGATGCCAGAGGAGTGTGCAAAAGCATTGTCCCCGACTATGGCTTTGTTGGCTTGTACCATCATACACATTTTCTGGGAGACCATTTGGCTCATCCCCCGTAACATTCTGGTTTGAATGTCTGTGTGGAATTGTCCCTTTTTTCTGTTGTCTATAATCATCACCACCTCTTCCAATGCGGTGTTGCCAGCACGCTCGCCTAAGCCGTTTATAGTACATTCTACTTGAGTGGCCCCATTTTCGACTGCTGCGATAGAATTGGCAGTCGCCAAGCCTAAATCATTGTGGCAGTGTGCAGAAATATGTACGTTTTCGATACCTTTTACATTTTCTACTAGGTAGCGGATTTTAGCACCGTATTCGTGTGGCATACAGTAGCCCGTCGTATCGGGAATATTGACTACGGTAGCACCAGCATGGACTACCGCTTGGATAACTTTCGCTAGAAATTCGTTATCTGTTCGTCCTGCGTCCTCTGCATAAAACTCTACATCCTCTACAAAGGATTTTGCCAACTTTACCGCTCCTACGGCACGCTCTATGATTTGCTCCCGTGTAGCATTGAATTTCTTCTGAATATGGCAATCCGAAGTCCCTATCCCTGTATGAATCCTAGGGAATTTGGCATAACGTAATGCTTCGGCAGCAGTCTTAATATCTTTCTCAACGGCACGGCTCAGGCCACAGACCGTTGCATTTTTGACGATTTTACTGATTTCCACGACGGAATTAAAATCCCCTGGAGAGGAAATCGGGAAACCAGCTTCGATAACATCTACGCCCATCGTATCAAGTTGGGCTGCAATGAGGAGCTTTTCAGATGTATTTAATTTACAACCAGGAACTTGCTCGCCGTCACGCAACGTCGTATCGAAAATATGGATTTTTTTACTCACAATCGGAGGACTTTAATAAAGATTAAGAAATGTGTATTGAGTTTTATTTGTTTCAAGCGATTGGATTTCCAATATTTGTTGAATGATTTGGATAGTACTTGAAACTTGGTAAGGCGTGATATGTTGTCAAATGTAAAGACGAAATCCTCTTTTATCAAGCTTAAAATCAAATTGGATTACTATCTCTAAATTTTTATATTTTAATATAAGATATTGATTGATAGTTTTTTATAAAAAGTTTTCTTACAATGCCAAAACAAAAGACGGATCATTTAGTGCAGTTGATCAATAGCTTGGAGAAGGCAGAGAAACGGCATTTTAGAATTTATGTAAAAAGAAATAATCCAAATGAGGATACTCTTTTTATGCAAGTTTTTAATTTGATTGAGAAAAGCGGAGTCTATCAGGAAGCTGTTATTTTAAAAAAAGTACCCCAAATAAAACGGCAGCAATTATCGAATATAAAATCCAATCTATACAACCAAATTCTAGCAGCACTTCGTATTTTACACAGTAAGAAAGACAAGGAAATCCGCCTAGGGGAGCAAGTTGATTATGCGCGTGTTTTGTACAATAAAGGCATGTATGCAGCGAGTATCGAGATACTGGGCAAAGCGAGGAAGATGGCATTGGAAATTGGGAGTTTGAACCTTGCTTTGGAAGCTTTGGATTTGGAAAAACATATAGAATTGCAACATGTGACTGGCAGTATGTCGCCAAAGGCAGAGGAGCTTTCTAAATATGCGGAAAAAGCGGTTCATGCGATTGGTATCAACCACAAATTATCGAGTCTGTCCCTGAATTTATATGGTTTATACTTGAAGTATGGTTATGTCAATAATCAAAAAGACTATGAATTTTTAAAGCATTATTTTGAATCCAATTTGCCTGAATATAATTGGGAGCAACTAGATTTTAAAGGCCGCATTTTCTTATGTCAGTCTTATGTTTGGTATTCTAATATGATTCAGGATTTTCTGAACTATTATCGCTATGCCACTCGCTGGGTCAATGCATTCCATGATGAAACGGAATATTTGTCTACCGAAATCCCCCTTTATATCAAGGGGGTACACAATCAATTAAATGCCTTGTTTTTGGCTCAAAAATACCAACGTTACGTTGAGACTTTCTCTACCTTAGAAGCATTTTATAGAAACCCTCCTCGAAAATTAAATCAAAATGAGGCGTCCATTTGTACGATGTTTTACATGACCCATCGTATCAATGGGATTTATATGACAGGGCGTTTTACGGAAGGCTTGAAGGCTGTACCTGAGATTTTAAAAGCGATTAAGGCGCATGATTCCGTTTGGGATAGTTATCGGGTGACCCGTTTTTATTATAAAATAGCTTGTCTTTATTTCGGGGCTGGCAAGGTCAGTAAAGCGGTGGATTATCTCAATAGAATTTTAAATTCTCAGCGAGAAGTCCGACCAGATATACAAGCGTTTACTCGCTTTTTGTGTTTGATTTCTCATTATGAATTGGGTAATCATGTCCTTGTTTCTTATCAAATCAAATCTTTATATCGGTTTCTTTCCAAAATGGATACACTTGATGAGGTACAGCATGAAATTTTTAAGTTTTTGAGAAAAACGCCAAGATTATTACCGCAAGATGTAAAGCGTGAATTGCAGCGACTAAAAACACGTCTGGAAAATATAAATGAAAAACCCTACGAGCGGCGTTCATTTATTTACTTGGACTTTTTGTCTTGGCTAGAAAGCCACATTGAGGGCACTTCGATTGAAGCGATTATTCAGCGGAAGTATAAAGAAGCAGAGTAATCGAAAAGAAAAACGGATAATCCTATCAGTTGAATTATCCGTTTTTTTATAAGAATTTAGGGAGTTAGAAATTAATAAACTAGGCAAAGGAGGCTAAAATATTTTTGGTCTCAATCAAGATGAAAATGAGGCGCATAGCCCATTTAACGGTTTTAACCGTTTTCGTGATTAAATCGTTAAAACGATGGGCTAGATTATATTTTAGGCAACTTGCATTATTTACTTAGACAAGTTCTTAGTCCCTTACTAACAATCATTACATCAAATCCAAGAGGAAATCGGCAATTTGTGAAAAGCAATCTGGGCAATCAGAACTACGCAATGGACTACTATGGTCGCCATTTTCAATCGTGATTAGACTATTGGTGACACCAACCGCATTGGCTCTGTCGTGTACCAAAGAAGAACCTTGTATTGGAACAGGTTGCACAATACCAGGCACTTGAGCAAAGCCGTCGCCATAAGGGACAATCGTATCATCTGTACCATGCACGCTTATGACAGGAATTTCTCCTGCTTCCAATAAATCGGCATCTACCAGACCTCCAGCTAAGCTCACGACACCTTTTAAATCGGAAGAAAAACCAGGGTTTCCACTATTGCCTTCAATACCTCCCATATCATTGATGATGGTCTGAATGGCAGGGTCTAAGCCATCCGTGTCATCAATAAAGGCAACACCTAACGAGGTGATTGCTCCTGCAGAATGTCCTAGAGCAAAAATATTTTCAGCGTCGATTTTGTACACATTACTTCCTGCTGCATCAGCTCTGAAATAACGAATGGCAGCACGTAAGTCAGAAATAGCACGAACGACATTTTCGTAGGAGTCTTGTATATTAATAGGATAATTTATCCCATCATAAACTCTATAAGTAATATTGGCAACAGCATAGCCTCTCTTCACAAAATATTCTGCAATAGGCTCAAAATCCGTTCTGTTGGCAGTAACAAAACCACCACCCACTACGGTAATCAATAATGGTCTTTCGCTAGAAGGGTCGCCTTGAGGTTCGAAGAAATCCAGTGTCAAGTTGAGGTTCGCCCCATTTTCTGTCGTATTTTGTCCATATTGTACATTAGAAGTCTTTGTAAAATTGGCAAAGACTTCATCTTTAAAACGAACGCCCTCCAATTGTTGATTGCCGGGGTCGTTGCCACCTTCATCATCTTTACAGGAAGGAAAGAGAAGAAAGCCTGCTAGTAAAAGCAGGAAAAGTTGTTTGAACTGCATAATGACTTTATTTGATTTATGACTAAAGATTTATAACGATTAAAGGTGTTTTAACGTATGTGCGTAGATTTGGTTTTTGAGCAACTAAAACTACTAAAACTTTCCAATCTATAAATATGTATGGATACCTTTATGCAAAATATTAAATAGGATGATTGAGGATATTCAAAAAATCATAAACAAGAGCATAGCTGTAAAGGAAGCGGTATTGGCAGATGAAGGTTTTTTAAAGATCGTAAAAGAGGTCACTAGGGTCTG
Source organism: Saprospiraceae bacterium (assembly GCA_020630355.1). Lineage (GTDB taxonomy): Bacteria > Bacteroidota > Bacteroidia > Chitinophagales > Saprospiraceae > JAHDBJ01. Next base: position 10,643 of record JAHDBO010000012.1, on the reverse strand, counting down.
TATTGAGGCTTTTCGAGCAGATAGGAAGGTTTTTTTCTGTGGGAACGGCGGTAGTGCTGCTGATGCCCAACACATAGCGGCGGAGTTTTCGGGGCGGTTTTATATGGATAGGGTGCCTTTATTTGCGGAGGCACTCCATGTCAATACCTCATATTTGACAGCTGTGGCAAATGACTACTCTTTTGACGAAGTATATGCTAGATTGGTGAAAGCCAAATGTAGAAAGGGGGATGTACTTTTTGGTATTTCTACCTCAGGGAACTCGAAGAATATTGTGAGGGCTTTTGAAGTAGCAAAAGAACAGGGGGCAATTACTATTGGAATGACTGGGCGCAGTGGGGGAGAGATGAAAAGACTTAGCGATTATTTACTGAATGTACCATCAACAGATACCCCAAGAATCCAAGAGGCCCATATACTCTTGGGACATATTATTTGCGAAATGACGGAGAAAGCACTTTTTTAAATTTCGCCTTTTGGCTGAGTCTTTTGTAGGGATTTTTCAAAATTATTCAAGAGCTGGTTGATTTTTTTTTCGGGCATCCCTGCTTTTTGTCCATCTCTTTTGACTTTTATCTTTAGCTGTTGCAGCCAGTTGCTGGGCAGCTCTTCTCTGTTTCGCTTAGAAGAATGTTGTGTCATTTTTATTAAGTGTTTTTGTTTAGGTATTCAAATATAACCATTCTTAACAAGATTTTTTGTTAATGGAATACAAAACCCCATTTCAATCCTAAGAAATGGGGTTTTGTAAGTTATGTTACAAATACCTATTTTTTCAACTCAGCATAATATTTGTAAAAATAAGGAATAGTTTCTATTCCTTTAAAATAGTTGAAAACGCCATAATGTTCATTTGGGGAATGGATGGCATCCGAATCTAGGCCAAAACCCATTAGAACTGTTTTGACACCAAAGACTTCTTCAAACAAGGCAACGATAGGGATACTTCCGCCACCTCTTTGAGGAATAGGGGCTTTGCCAAAGGTTTTTTCCATAGCTAAGTGTGCTGCTTTATACTCTAAAGAATCGGTAGGAGTGACCACAGGTTCGCCTCCATGGTGTGGACGTACTTTTACTTTGACAGATTCTGGAGCAATAGACTCAAAGTGCTTTTGAAATAGTGCCGTAATTTTATCCGAACTTTGGTTCGGTACTAGGCGCATACTGATTTTTGCATAAGCTTTTGAAGGTAGGACGGTCTTCGCACCTTCACCGATATAGCCACCCCACATTCCGTTGACATCGAGTGTCGGTCTGATGGAAGTACGTTCTAGGGTAGTGTAGCCCTTTTCGCCGTGAATGCTGGCAATGTCCAAATCTTTTTGATAGTTTTCTACGCTGAAAGGCGCTTCGTTCATTTTCGCTCGGTCGCTCTCGGATACGATTTCAACATCATCATAAAAACCAGGAATGGTGATATGGTTGTCCTCATCTTGTAAAGAGGCAATCATCTTCGATAGAATGTTGATTGGGTTGGCCACCCCACCACCATAAGTCCCAGAGTGTAAATCTCTGTTCGGACCAGTTACCTCTACTTCTACATAACTCAAACCACGTAATCCTACCGTGATAGATGGTACATCATTGGCAATAATAGAGGTATCAGATACTAAAACAACATCACAGGCTAGCATGTCCGCATTATCCCGACAGAATTTTTCCAAATTATTGGAACCAACTTCTTCTTCTCCCTCTATCATGAACTTAATATTACAGGCTAGTTTACCCGCTTTGTTCATCGCTTCGAAGGCTTTGATATGCATGAAGGCCTGCCCTTTGTCATCGCAAGAACCCCTAGCGAAAATAGCTCCTTCTGGATGCAGCTCCGTCTTTTTTATAACAGGCTCAAAAGGGGGAGAATCCCACAAATCAAGCGGATCTGGTGGTTGTACATCATAATGTCCGTAGACGAGAACCGTTGGTAGTCCTTCACCAACGAGTTTTTCACCATAAACGATGGGATGGCCTGCTGTCGGGTAAATGGTGACATTATCTGCTCCCGCTTCTTTTAGGCTTTTTGCTACCTGTTCCGCTGTTTTCTTGACGTCATCATTGAATGCTGGGTCAGCACTGACAGATGGAATCCTTAGTAAATCCAATAACTCATCCAAAAAACGGTCTTTATTGGACTGGATATATTCCTGTACGTTTTGCATCATATTGATTTGAAAAAAAAATATATAAATGAATAGACATTATTCTGTTTTCGATTTTGGTAAAAAAATTAGGCTATAAAAGAATGATTTTCAATCTAATATCTAAAGACTAATTACTAATATCTGATTTTAGAATAAAATCTAATGGTTCTAACGGTTATTCTTTGACTGTTACTTAACCCGTTCGTATTCTTTCAATACATCCCCGTGCCTTCCTTGGATGGCGAGTACAAGTTTATCTTCGGTGACTTCTTTTATAATGTAGGAAAGCGCCACTTTATTACATTCTTTGTTGACAATAAGTTTCTCTTTAGCGATTACTCTATAGGTGCCACTACAAAGAGGATTCCACTTATCTTTTTCGGAGTAAATACCACCAGCTTTAAGTGAAACGTACATTTCGCTTTCGGTTTGAGCCGCCCAAGTTTTATTGTAATTGTCCATTGAACGCACTAGGTGCCATTTGCCTTCTATCAATGGTCTATCGCTTGTAGTTGTAATATTGGCCGTCTTTTCTACTTCTTTTTTTTGCGTTTTACACGACCAGAGTACTAGTATTCCTGATAATAGCAAAATGGTAATTATTAGTGATTTCATTTATTTTTTGAATTTGCAAGTAAATATTTGTGGGAGGTAAAGATAATAAAATGGTATTTGTTTCGAGGAATTTATGGGACTAACCAGGTTGCTTGTACAGATGGATGACCATACTTGAAAGATGCACGACGATGACCTTTTCTGTTTAGTTCCAAAAAATCTATTTCCAGTACATCGAATTCGATTAGGCAAAAGTTACTTGAATCTTCAGCATCGATATAAATATTGGATGCTTCCTTTGCCGTTCCTGGAGCCATGATACTCTGATAATCTTTTTTAGCATGTTTTGGTAATGCATTCCAGATTTCTAGATTTCGCTGTTCGTTGATGAGGACGCTAGCAGTAGCTCTGACTCTGAGTTGTTCTTTTGATTTTGGATTATAAAAAACCAAACAAGCATTTGGTTGAGATAATAATTGATTCACTTTGGGCGTTCTTGCATCCGTGTATATGCAAAGTGTTTTATTGGATTGATGTACATTTCTTAATATGACATTTCTAGCGTCGGGTATCCCCGATGCCGTGATAGTACCCAATACAAAAATTCTAAAGGGATGTTTTCTATCGACTTTTGCTCTAGTGAGCATATTCCAAATATGTATTTCTAGTTGTTCTAAGGTCTCCAAAGTGTCTATAATCTTACTTTTTAAGAAAAAAAACCACTTTAACATTTTGTAAAGGATACAAATAAAGCGTTATAAATGTAACGGATTGCCAATAAAAATGGTTTACGAAAACGTTTTCCACCAAATTTATATTCTTTTTCTTGGCGAAAACACCTATTTATTAAGGTGATGTTTTTTTGTAATCTATTGATAGTTAGAGTTGTATCTTGAAGTGGGACTTGTTTTAACGTATCTTTGTACTTGTAACCAAATGTTTAACGTATATATGAGACAGTTACTTGTCTTGATTTTGTTTGTCACAATCAATTGTTTTTTTGCTCAAGCAGGAGTGTTGACTCCAGGGAAAGCTGTAAAGCGTAGCGGCAAACTAGTCGACGCACCCCAGTTGAAAAGTGTTTTCACGAAATTGAAAGCTGGTACGACCTTAGATGCGCCAAAGGTGGGAGAGGAAGTATTGGAAGCAATACAGAATCAACAAAGGCTTCTAGAGATTAGAAGAAAAGGAAATGTATCTAAAGCAGGGGATTTAAAAGTCTCTAAAGCGGATATGAAAAGGACGGTGAAGACATTAGAGCTGTGGTCTGCAACTGCTTTGATTCCTTTGGAGGAATACTTTGAGGTACACCAGATAAAAGGCAATGATAATAAGGGGCATGTGAATTTTACCTCTTACTATGCTCCTGTTGTTAAAGTACGTTCGACACCTAATGAGACTTATAAGTACGCTTTTTACAAACGTCCAGATATTGCAACATTTCCAAATAGAGCATCTATTGAATTAGACGGTGTATTGAAAGGTAGGGGATTGGAATTGGCTTATGCAAAAAGTCCAGTGGATGTATATATGATGCAATTGCAAGGCTCTGGATATGTGGAGTTTGAAAACGGCAAACGCCAATTATTTGCCTTTGGAGGAACGAACAAAAAAGGCGGTCAAAAGATTAGTCGTCTAGTGCGCAAGGAATTTGGGAAAGAAAGTAAGCTAGGCTTGAATAAGCTATTTGCTAAATATCCTGAACGCCTGCATAAAACCCTATGTCAGAATCAGTCCTATGTTTTCTTTGAGGCACGCAATGCCGGGGATAGAGTGAAGGGAGCGGGACACGTTCCGCTGTTGCCAAAGCTATCTTTTGCAACCGACCCCAGATATTTTCCATTAGGCGCCTGTATGATGGCCGCTGTACCCCAATTGAATAGGCGAGGAGATTTTATTGGTCATAAACTGCAATTTGCTTTTGCACAAGATACAGGAGGGGCTATCAAAGGAGCAGGACATGTAGATGTGTACGAAGGGGTAGGGAAAAAAGCTCGGAAACGAGCACGCCTCAACCACTACGGTTTTATATGGATGTTGATTGCGAAAAAGGAAATCCAACCGACGGTATAAAAGCGTAGCATTGGTAAGATTCCACAAAAAGCCCCCGTCATCAATTTTGATGACGGGGGCTTTTTGTGGAATCTTTTTGAAATCAATCAAGAAGTAGAAGTGACTTTTGACATGACTTCCATGATTTTTTTGTGTAATTCCTTTGGTTGGAAAGGTTTTGCCAGATAGCCATTCATGCCGATATTGAAGCAGTTGTCCATTTCTTGTTTGGTAGAATTGGCGGTCAGGGCAATAAGTGGGACTGTGGAGCGTTCCCTGATTTTGGCTGCCGCATCTAGACCGTTCATTACAGGCATTTGGATGTCCATGAGGATGAGGTCATAACCATATTCCCGTTGTTTTTCTACGCCTACAAAACCGTTCTCAGCGATGTCGACCGTCACGAAATCAGACCAAGTAGTCAATACTTTTTTAGTCGCTATTTGATTGAGGAAGTGATCTTCTACTAATAGAATTTTCAGAGGTGCCTCAGGGGCATCTCCAAATGTGATGGCATCTTCTTTGATAACCATACGAAGAGGGAGTTCAATAGAGACCGTAGTTCCTTGACCTTCAAGGCTGTTAATCGTCATATTGCCTTCCATGTTAGTCACTAACTTGTTGACTATGGCTACGCCTAGTTTTTTCTTGCCTTCTTGCTTTTGTAATTGGGTTAAAATATCAGGTTGCAGTATTTCGCTGATTTGCTCTTTAGACATCCCAATGCCATTATCATTTATTTTGACGACCAAGTTGATATGATTGTTTTCTTGTGCTTCCGAATGGATGGCAACGGTCACATGGCCTTTTCCATCCGTTTTGTTGTACCGAATGGCATTGTCAATGATATTGTAAAATATTTGATTGATTTTGTTGGAATCGCCTATCAGTTCAAGCGGAAGATTTTTATCCAGTTCAAATTTGATGCTTACATTTTTTTGATTGGCTTTGATAGAAACAACCTTTTCGATACTCTGGATAAAGTCTTTAATTTTAAATTCGTTTTCTTCCAAAGTGATTTTCTCAGAGACTAAGACAGAGAAATTTAATAGGTTGTTGACAGATATGGATAAGTCGTCAACGGAAGTTTTCAACCCACCTACATATTCTGCTTGTTGAGAATTGAGCATGGTCGTTTCCATCAGATAGGTCAATTGTACAATAGAGTTCATGGGCGTTTTAATCAAAAAGCCCATATCTTCCAAGATTTCTTCTTTAATCTTAGAACTTTGATCCGTCAGGTTTTTTTCGACCATCAATTGCTCCGAAAGCTTTCTTTCGGTTATGTCTTGAATCCCTCCTACTAAAAGTAGCTTGTTAGTGATTTCTTCAAAATAGACCTTTGCGTGCGCTTGCACATATTTTACATCCCTAGCACCAAGTACAATTCGATGTTCGACGGTATGTAATTGACCGTCTTTCGCTGCATTTTCAAAAAAGTCATCTACTAAATCTTTATCTTCAACATGGATGTAATTCATGTAATCGGATAAGGTAGGAGAAAAACTGTTTGGGGAGAACCCGAAAATTCGATAAGTTTCGTCTGTCCAAGACATTTCGTTATTGACCAGGTCCATCTCCCAACTGCCAAACTGCGCCATTTGCTGCGCCTCCGTGAAACGCTTTTCGTTCTTTGCCAAGGTTCGAGCAACTTCTTCCAGTTTTAACTTGGTTTTGTGGCGTTGCAAAGAATATCGAATGACTCTGCCCAATAATTTACCATCAAATTCGCCTTTTACCAAGAAATCCTGGGCACCTGCCTTGATAGCCTGATTGCCCACTATTTCATCATTGATTCCCGTCATGACGATGACGGGTAAATTCGGATAGATTCCTTTAAAGTTGGTCAGTGTTTTAAAACCAGAACTGTCAGGTAAAGACAGATCCAACAACACAACATCGATTGTTTTTTCCTCCATTATTCCATGGGCCTCCTGAAAAGACTCGACGTGGTGTAAATCAAATTTGATAGATGCCTCACGAAGATAAACCTTAACGAGGTGGGCATCTCCTAGATTATCTTCAATGAGCAGGATAGAAATTTTTGAATTAATAGCCATAGTTAGCTTCTTATAGATCTGTTTTATGCGGTGAATTCGGGAGCATAGCTACTATTTTATCATAGTGGGTAAAATAGCGATGGACAACCAAAAGTCTTCGATTTTTTTAATGACATCGAAAAAATGGTCAAAATCTACTGGCTTATTGATATAGCAATTGGCGTGTAGACTATAAGATCTTAGGATGTCTTGCTCGGAGTTAGAAGTAGTTAAAACGACTACTGGAATTCTTTTTAGGTCATCATCCGTTTTGATTTCTTCCAGCACTTCTCTACCATCTTTTTTGGGTAGATTCAAGTCTAATAAGATCAGGTCGGGTGTTACAGAATCTTGATATGGAGCTTGTTTTTTTAAGTAATTGATAGCCTCAACCCCATCCATAACGACAGATAAGTTGACGGATATTTTTCCTTCCCTAAAGGCTTCTTGTGTTAATCTTACATCACCAGGGTTATCTTCAATGAGTAGGATATTTATAGGTCTGTTCTTACCTGTCATAGTTTTAATAAAATCGTTCAATTGTTGTACGGAGGGAGTCTTCAATTGTTGCATAGGAAAGGGGCATTAATTTGACACCAAAAATGAAGCTTTAATCATTTCGACATACTTTAAATTAACAATAGTATTATATATATCCAAGTATTATGAAAAATTTTACTTTGTAATTGGATGGGGAATGGTCAAGAACTCAAATACCACGTACTGAAAGTAGGTGGTATTTGAGTTCTTGACGGTTTCTAAGAATAAAAAACTGAAGCCTCTTGCGAAACTTCAGTCCTTGAATATAACTAGTGAGTTTAACTTGTATTTACCTCCTATTGTCTCTTCTATTGTTGCGTCTGTCGCCTCTGTCTCGACGTTCCCCTCTGTCTGTACGTTCTCTTTCTACATAACCTTCAGGTTTCGGAAGCAATACTTTTCTGGAAAGACGGAATTTACCACTTCTGCTATCGATACCAATCAATTTTACTTTGATTTTATCGCCAACTGAAAGGACATCTTCTACGTTGTCAATTCTAGAGTAAGAAATCTCAGATACGTGCAACAAGCCTGATTTGCCAGGTAAGAAATCAACGAAAGCACCGTAGGCTTGTACGCTTGCGACTGTTGCTTCATATTCTTCTCCCACCTCTGGTACTGTTGTAATGGATTTTACCCAACTTACCGCTGCGTCTAAAGATTCTTTATTGGCGCTTGCTACATTGACAATACCATGTGTCTCGTCTTCGCTGATATTGATAACAGCACCCGTTTCTTTCTGGATTTCTTGGATGACTTTTCCGCCAGGTCCGATAACGGCTCCGATAAAACTCTTATCGATTCTGAACTCAACGATACGTGGTGCATGAGGTTTGTAGTCCTCTCTTGCCGCCTCAATCGTTTTGTTCATCTCTCCAAGGATATGGATACGTCCATCTTTCGCTTGCATCAAGGCTTTTTCTAGTAAATCATAAGATAAACCTTCGATTTTGATGTCCATCTGACAAGCGCAAATTCCTTTGTCTGTACCTGTAACTTTGAAGTCCATATCTCCCAAGGCATCCTCGTCTCCTAGGATGTCTGTCAAGATAACTGCTCTATCTCCATCCGAAATCATACCCATCGCTACGCCTGAAACGGCTGCTTTAATAGGGATACCACCATCCATCAATGCCAAAGAACCAGCGCAAACCGTTGCCATAGAAGAAGAACCATTCGACTCCAAAATATCCGAAACCAAACGGATCGTATAAGGAGAGTTTTCTGGCAATACCTGCTTCAAGGAACGTGCCGCTAGGTTGGCGTGACCGACTTCACGACGACCAGGGCCTCTCATTGGTTTGGTTTCTCCTACAGATAATGCAGGGAAATTGTAGTGTAAGATGAATTTTTCAAAAGACTTTTCCATAGCGGTGTCAATCATTTGCTCATCCAACTTTGTACCTAAAGTCAAAGAAGTCAAAGATTGTGTTTCACCACGATTGAAAATCGCAGAACCGTGCGTGCTAGGCAGATAATCTATTTCTGTCCAGATCGGTCTTACTTCATCTGGCCGTCTTCCGTCCAAGCGAGTCTGCTCGCTCATCACCATTTCACGGATGGTCTCTTTTTTGATTTTATCAAAATAACGACCAATCAAGGCTCCATTTTCGGCAACGAACTCTTCTCCTTTAGCTTCTAAAATAGCTTCTTTGAAGTCGTCAGAAATTTGCTGGAACTGCTTTTTTCTAGACTTTTTGTCCAAAGCACCTTTAGCCACTTCCAAAACCTTGTCCTCAATCATGGACTTGATTTCAGCTTTCAATTCCTCATTTTCTTCCCTCTCCGCAACTTCACGCTTGATGGCTTTGTCGCCCACCAATTTGGCCAATTCCAACTGTGCGTTGCACTGCACTTTGATAGCCTCATGGCCAAAACGAATGGCTTCAACCAATTCTTGTTCACTACATTCATTCGCTTCTCCTTCTACCATCATCACGTTTTCTAGGCTAGCTGCCACGATAATGTCCAAAGTCGCTTTTTTAAGTTCGGAACGCGTTGGGTTGATTTGAAGTTCACCATCAATCTGTGCCACCCTTACCTCTGATATTGGTCCAGAGAATGGAATGTCAGAAGCGACCATCGCAGCTGAAGCGGCTAGTGCGGCATAGGCATCTGGCAAAATTTCTTCTTCACCCGAAATCAAGTTGATGATGATTTGCGTATCGTTCATGTAGCCGTCAGGGAACAATGGACGAATCGCTCTATCGACCAATCTCGAAATCAAGATTTCGTAATCGCTCAAGCGCGCTTCTCTCTTGAAGAAGTTGCCTGGGATACGGCCAGCAGCGGCAAATTTTTCTTGATAATCCACGGAAAGTGGAAAGAAACTTTGCCCTTCTCTTTGCTCGTAAGCGGATACAGCTGATGCAAAAAGCATCGTATCTCCTACTCTTACAACCACAGAACCATGCGCCTGCGTTGCGAGTTTGCCCGTTTCAATCGTGACGGGCGTACCATTCGGTAGGTTAAATGATACACTTTCTGGAATTTGCTTCCCCATTTTATATACTCTTAAATTGTTTGTGATCGACTGGTGTTGTGCTGATGAGCACGAGCATGTGCCTTTACTTTTCGGAAACGATATTCAAGAATAGAAATCAAATTTTTCCGAAAGGGGAGAAAAGATAGTTGTGTCAAAGAAAGGCAGCTAGAAAAATAAATTAATGTAAACCGCTATTGTAAAAGACATCTATAAATTGTACCCCGATTATGCCCTTTTGTGTCTGTTCGCTCGGCGTTTATTCACCTATGAAATTAAAACAAGAGTGCTGCCCTTGCAACACTCTTGTCCGATAAGTTCTATTTTCTAATGCCTAGCTTCTCAATTAGCTGGCGGTATTTATTAACGTCTTTTTTCGCTAAGTATGCCAACATCTTTCTACGTTGACCTACAAGACCTAATAATGCACGACGGCAAGAGTGGTCTTTTTTGTTTTCTTTCAAGTGTTCAGATAAACTCTGAATGCGGAAGGTGAACAATGCAATTTGTCCTTCTGTGGAACCTGTGTTTTTAGCGTCTCCACCATACTCCTGGAAAATCTCTTCCAGTTTTTCTTTCTTTAAATAAACAGCCATTTTAGCTTTAATTTTTAGTTACCAAATAAGATTACTAGAATCCTCATCTAGCGAGGGGGCAAAGATACGCTTTTATGCGAGAGTATCAAATGGTTTTTTGTTGATAAGGAAGTCTAAACCTAGAAGAAGTCAAAACTAGACTTCTGATGAATAGTTAGAAATCTAAACTTGCTGCGAAGCAGCAAACTAAACTTTTTGGCTTCAGCCAAAAAACTAAGCATTGAGCGACTAGCTCAATACT
>JAHDBO010000301.1 GCA_020630355.1 Saprospiraceae bacterium | reverse complement strand
GTAAGGGCGTTTCAAGTAAGGGCGTTTCACTGAAACGCCCATAACAAAAACTAAAATGCGGCAATACGATTGGTGGACGGCAGCAACAAGGATTTTTTGGGCAGTCTTGGCATTGGGACTGGGCATGGTGGTGGTTTCTGCGGTAGAGGAGAAAAAAGAGGCAGATGCGCCAGAAGTGGCGATTCGGATTGCCCCTTTGAGTGACGGGACGAGTCTGCTTAAAGAAGCCGATGTACTCATGGAGATTTCGAGGAGTTTCGGTTATAACCTAGATGGGGTGCCTATTGGTAAAGTAGATATAGAACGAGTGGAACGCATACTGGAAGATGCGCCATTTATTTTGGATGCAGAAGTATATGTGGACGCTCGAAATAAGATACATATAGAAGTGGTGCAAAGGCATCCGATTTTGAGGATTATTGATAGAGATGGGAAAGAATACTACTTGGATAAAGAGGGTTTGAAAGTGCCTTTGTCCAAGCATTATTCGGCGAGAGTATTGGTGGCAAGTGGGAATATTGCCCCATTTACCCCAGAATACAAAAGCAAAAAACACATTCTGAATGACTTATTTGCTTTGGCAGAATTGATTAGAGGGGACGCTTTTTTGAATGCTCAGACGGAGCAGATTTATGTGGATGGTTCAAAGGAGTTGTCCATTATTCCAAAAGTAGGCAACCACCGTATTTTACTAGGGAAATATGTAGATATGGCGGATAAATTAAAGCGGTTGAAAATCTTCTATAAAGAAGGGATGCCCTACGAAGGATGGAATAAGTATACGAGTATTGATTTGAGGTATAAGGAACAGGTGGTATGTAAAAAGAGATGATTTATTCGGCTTGCGCCGAAAAGAGGATAGGATGATGAGAAGATAAGAGGATAATGTTTGGCTTGCGCCGAAAAGGAAGAATTGATAGTTGTTATTGTTTATCATTTCTTCGTTTCCTCAATTCTTCAGTTCCTCGAAAAATTATTGAGACCAAATACACTAAAAGATATGGAAGCTAAGGACAAAATATTGGTAGCATTAGACATCGGAACGACGAAAGTCTGTGTAATCGCAGGACGCAAGGACGAACACGGAAAGCTAGAGGTACTAGGTTTCGGCAAGGTGGACTCTTTGGGCGTATTGCGAGGGGTTGTGTCTAATATCGAAAAAACGGTGAAAGGCGTGACCGATGCAGTTGCATCAGCGGAGCGGGGGTTGGAAGAAGAGATAGAAGCGGTACACGTTGGAATCGCTGGGCAGCACATTAAGAGCTTACAGCATCGTGGTATCCTGACCCGTGACAATGGGGAAGAGGAAATCGGACGGGAAGACATCCTGAAGTTGAAAAACGATATGCACAAATTGGTGTTGCCCCCTGGCGATAAGATTTTGCACGTCTTTCCTCAAGAATTTACGGTTGATGCCGAGCAAGGTATTTCGGACCCCGTGGGGATGTCGGGCGTCCGTTTGGAGGCTAATTTTCACATTATCACTGGGCAGATTACGGCTTCTAAAAACATTGATAGATGTGTGGAGAAAGCAGGTTTGGAAGTATCTAGCTTGACCCTTGAACCGATTGCATCTGCGGAAGCTATTTTGAGTGAAGAGGAGAAAGAAGCTGGTGTAGCCTTAGTGGATATCGGAGGTGGAACAACGGATTTGGCCATCTTTCAAGATGGTATCATCCGCCATACCGCAGTGATTCCTTTTGGTGGAAATGTAGTGACCAAAGATATCAAAGAAGGCTGTAATATTATGTTGCCAAAAGCGGAGAAGTTGAAGCGTCGCTTCGGCTCTGCAATGCCAGAGGAGGTGTATGACAACCGTATCATCACGATTCCAGGCTTGAAAGGACACGACCCTAAAGAGATTTCTGAAAAGAATTTAGCAAGGATTATCCAAGCCAGAGTGGAAGAGGTTTTTGACCATGTCTTCTGGGAAATCAAACGTTCGGGTTATGAGCGTAAGCTAGTCGGTGGTATCGTCTTGACGGGTGGTGGAGCGATGTTGAAAGACATCGATAAACTGGTCGCCCGACATACGGGCTTGAGTACCAGAGTTGGGATGCCCGTGGAAAAGCTGGCGCACGGTTACCATGAAGAAATTGCGAGTCCTGTTTATTCGACGGCAATTGGATTATTGTTAAGAGCTTTTGATGAATCTGAGGAAGGAGCAGAGGGAAGTACGAAGTCGAGCAGTAAAAAGAAACAAGCTACGAAGTGGTACGACAATTTATTCAAGAAAACAAAGGAGTGGTTCGAAGCCGAACCAGATAGTGAGTTTTAATAGGAGAAGTGTAGAGGAATTGAAGAAAGGAAGAAAAGAAGAATCGAGCGTATTTAAACTCGAATTTCAATTCCTCTCTTCCTCAATTCTTCAATGCTTCCAATTTTTTTAAACAGTTTGTCTATTTGGGTTAAAATAATTGAGCCAGAAGTGAGAAAATTGACCTCGATTTACAATCCAACAAACATCAAAAACCAATAATTATGGAATTTGATCTTCCCAAAAACGAGAGTAACATCATCAAAGTGATCGGTGTCGGTGGTGGTGGCAGTAATGCCGTGACACACATGTACAAACAAGGAATTGTTGGAGTCGATTTTGCTATTTGCAATACCGATAACCAAGCGATGGATTTGAGTCCAGTTCCTGTCAAAATCAAACTAGGAGAGGAGTTGACAGAAGGGCGTGGAGCAGGTTCAAAACCTAGTGTAGGACGTGAAGCCTGTATTGAGTCTATCGAAGAAGTACGTCG
>JAHDBO010000300.1 GCA_020630355.1 Saprospiraceae bacterium | reverse complement strand
CCGTACCCACGTACAAGATATTTTCGTTTTTTGGGTCTTCTTTGATAACGTTGACTGGCTCAGCAGGTAAATCCGTGCCGATAGCTGTCCAGGTCTTGCCATAATCTTCGGAAACATAATTCAATGCCTCGAAATTGTCCCAACGGTAACCGTTCAAACTAGCATAAACCCGTCCTTCTTTGTGGTGCGATGCGTAAACCCGACTCACCCAGTAGTCTTGAGGTAAGCCATCCGAAACCCGTTCCCAAGTATGCCCAACATCTTTGCTGACGTGAATATAACCATCATCCGAACCGACATAAATCAATCCGAACCGAAGTGGTGACTCATGGATAGACGTCAATGTACCATAAGGAACATTTCCTTTCTTGCCGCCCTTGGTCAAATCTTCGGAAGCATCGTCCCAGTCCTTACCTTGATTCATAGAACGGTGGAATTTATTCGAGCCAAAATAAAGAATATCTTGATTGTGGCGAGATAGATGAATCGGCGTTTGCCAGTTGAAGCGCAAAGGGCGTTCTCCTAGGCTATGACTTGGCGTGATATAGGTGGTTTTCTCGGTTCTTTTATTGATTCTAAAATAATTCCCGAATTGATAGCCTGTATAAACCGTATTATTATCTCTGCTATCAATCTCGATTTGCATTCCATCACCACCCATGATTTCTTTATAGGGATACTGTCCTGACATATCATGCCGACGGCTGTAAGTATAAGCACTTGTCCCTGTCCACACCCCATTGTCTTGAAAGCCACAATAGACATTATAAGGCTCCGCCATATCTACATTGACCGCATAGATTTGTCCAACTTGTAGCGTATTAACTTTGCTCCAGTTTTTGCCGCCATCATAAGTGATATTGATACCGCCATCATTCCCATTAATTAGGTGCATCGGATTCCTTGGATTAATCCAAAGCGCGTGATGGTCTGCATGGACGTTTTCTTTATTGATGGGCTTCCACGTTTTACCACCATCTTCGGAAGCGATTAAAGGTACACCCATCATGTAGGCACGCTCAGGATTCGTTGGGTCGATGCGTACTTGTCCGAAGTAATAACCATAAGAATAAACTGCCCCATCGATATAATCCTCATTTGTTTTGCGCCAAGTTTCACCACCGTCATCGGAGCGGTAATTCTCTAGGCCGATAACGGGTGTATCAAATAATTGGGCATTTGCATTTTCGAGATATTCTACTAGGGAAGCTGGTTTCAATTCATCTTTTTTGACCCGTGCTTTTACCGTTTTGGCGGTATGCTTCATCGGGAAACCATTATCATCCAAGAAAGCATTGATTTTATCTTCTTCCAATTTTAAGAAGGCTTCTTTGGACATCGTTTTTAATTGCTCCTTGGTCAAAGCGTCTTTTTGATCTTTTTGATCCTTGGCAGGACGACGGTCTTGATTATCCAAGCAAGCATAGATTGTTTCTGGATTGGAAGCCGAGATTGCCAGACCAATCCGACCTGCGCCTGGCGACACGGTGAAGCCTTTTTTATCACCACTAATTAAGCTCCAATTGTCCCCACCATCGGTACTTTTATAAACACCTGTTCCACTACCATTTCCTACAAAATCCCAAGCGTGACGGATGCGCTCCCAAGCAGCCGCGTATAGTACGTTTGGATTAGTTGGATGCCCTACCATATCAACGATTCCTGTATTATCATTGACAAATAAAGTCTTTTTCCAAGTCTTGCCGCCATCCGTTGTTTTATACACCCCTCTGTCCTCGTTTTTAGTATATAAATGCCCTAGGACACCAACCCAAAGCGTATTTTCGTCACTTGGATGCAATATGATACGACCGATATGGTGCGATTCTTCCAGACCTTGGTGCGACCAAGTCTTACCGCCATCTGTACTTTTATATATGCCCGTACCAGAATAAGAAGAACGGCTGGAATTGTTCTCACCCGTACCAACCCAGATGATATTTTTCTTCCAATCGACTGCAATATCCCCAATGGTCATCACGGCTTCGTTATCAAAAAGCGGTGTAAAGGTTTGTCCATTCGTATTGGTATACCACAATCCACTGGAAGCATAGGCTACATAAAACTCATTGGGATTGTCTGGATTAGCCACTAAATCCACTACCCGTCCACTCATCACAGTTGGGCCTATATTTTTGAAAGGCACATTTTTGAATAGAGATTTTTTTTGGAGCGCTTGCCTTTTCTGGTATGCCTCTAAGCGTTTTGAAGCTTCTGTAACCGCAGGTTGTGCTAGTAAAATATTTGCCGAAAGGCAGAAAGAAATGACCGTAATCAAAAAAAATACATGGTTACGCATGAGGATGATTTTATTATGAAAATTTGAAGGATGAAGATAGGGGATTTAATCATAAAACTGGCTATGATCCAGAACCCTGAGGACTTTGACTAGTTCCCCTTCTATCCAATAATGCACACTATAAGGCAGAGAACTGGTGTGCGCTATTCTAATTCCTTTATATCAAACTTGGAATAGGAGTGGAAATTCTTAAAGCCTATCAATAGTTATTGTTAGTTCCTCTAGCAACTTTATGCAAGTAAATGTCGAAATACCTTGGTAGTAGTCCGCGATTGTATTGATGCCTTCAATCGCTTCATCGGAAAGGACAACAAGATAACTCAATAGCGATTGAGCAAGTTATTGTTCACTGTATCCCAGTGATTGAAATACAATTTACCTTTAGCGTTTTGCTCAATCAACTCGCCCAGTGTCACTTCTTTTCTCTGTTTTCCATACTTGAGAATTTATACATATAATAGATATTAG
>JAHDBO010000299.1 GCA_020630355.1 Saprospiraceae bacterium | reverse complement strand
GCAGACGAGGTGTAATTGACCATTAATTCTAGTGCCGTAATATTTATCAAACATCTTTAGTTGGTTTATTGTAAATGTAAAAGTATTGAAATAATATTGATATGACAATACTTAATTACCGAATGAGCGATAAACGTAACTTTTTTTCACAAAAAAGTTACTTCCGCTGCCCCGCTCCTAGGGGTGTCAAAGGTGTTTCTATTGGGATGCGTCCTAGTTCCTCGGGCAAAGAAATCGTTTTGATATGAGGTAAAATATGCTTTGCAAACAATTCACATTCTTGTAAATGAGGGTAGCCAGAAAAGATAAAAGAGCGGATACCCATATCCATATAACCTTGGATTTTTGCTAGAATCTGTGCGGGGTTTCCGACCAAAGCTGCGCCACAACCCGAGCGTGCTCTACCAATCCCTGTCCATAAATGAGGCTCTACAAAACCGTCTAAATCAGCTGCATCTCGCATTTCCGCTTGACGGGAAACCCCATAGGATTTTGCATCCAAGGCCCGCTCTCTGATGTCTTTTCCTAGCTCAGCATCGAGTTTCGACATCAGTTTTCTAGCGGCGGCTTTTGCTTCGGCTTCTGTTTCTCGCACGATGACATGAATCCTCAAGCCAAAATCAACCGTCCGACCATAGGCAGCTGCTTTCTGACTCATATTGGTCATGAGTTCGTGCAAGCGTTCTTCCGTTTCTGGCCACATCAAATAAACATCGCAGTGTTCTGCACATAAGTCCACACCAGGCGGAGAATAACCACCGAAATAAAGCAAAGGCCCGCCATTTTGCTGATAGGGCTTGACGGCTTCCGTTGGTAATTTGAAATTATAATATTCTCCTTGGAAGTTGATTTCGTCTTGCGTCCAAGCTTGCTTTAAGATTTGTATCACTTCCCTAGAACGCTGGTAACGTGCGGCGGATTCCATTTCCGTACCAGGCAAATTAGAGGAGATGATATTGAGCGTCAAACGTCCTTTTAATATGTGGTCAAGCGTCGCCACGGTTCGTGCTAACATTGGGGGATGCACTTCTCCACAGCGGATAGCTGCTAGGAGATTGATGTTTTTGGTCAAAGGGGCACAAGCCGAAGCGAAGGTCAAGGTGTCTTGTCCGACTTGATAAGAAGAAGGGCATAAAATATTCCGATAGCCCAATTTATCGGCTGTCAGCAAAATATTGGAAGCATTTTCCCAAGTGCTTTTAAGGCTGTTGTCATGAACGCCCATGTATTCAAAATCCCCATTGCAAATCGGTGCGAACCAAGATACCTCGGCGCCATCTAAATGTCTTGAACGAACTGGAATCATAAGGAATTAAGTTTCAGGTTTAAAGTATTCAAGTTTCAAGTAGCTTATTAATTACGGCATTATTTGTTCCCCGAAGTAAGTGCAATAATTCCGTTAAAAACATTTTAGTGTATGAGCCTATTGTAAAATTCGGTACGAGTTTTTAGGATAGACAAGCACTAATCTTTGTCGAAATCTATAGAATAGGGCGAGTTTTAAAATGTTTAGGAATTATAAGCGAAACGAAGGATTAGAAACAAATACAGCCTTGATTTTTTGCTTCGTTTTGTATCAAGACAAAATGAAGAATCACATCAAATGCTAGCACGATTGCCTGTTTTTTAGAGGCTTAAGTTTAAAACGATTCATAAAAACTCTTCTAAGGTACATCCTCCCCCGTAGCAGCTGACCAAAGCATATACCACTCTTCTCTAGTAATATTGACTTCCATTGCTTTTTTGGCGGAAGCCAACCTTTTTACTTTACTTGTACCGATCACAGGTATAATTCCTGAAGGATGTATCATCAACCAAGCCAAGAGCAACTGGTCAAGTTCGATTTGATATTTGCCACAAATCGCAGTAGCAATATCTTGGATGCGTTTGGTGTCTACATCTGGATTTTTGGTGAAAAGCTGTCCGCCTCCTAGGGGCGACCAAGCTGTTGGACGTATTTTTTGTTGTAAACATTGGTTCAAAGTGCCATCATCAAAGGCAGCTCTTTGCAAGAGCGAAACCTCAATTTGATTAGTGATCAATGGCGTGTAACTGTTCAGTAAATCAAACTGAGAAGCCGTAAAATTGGAAACGCCAAACCGCTTGACCTTACCCGCTTTTTTTAAATCTTCTACTGCTTCGGCGACTTCGGCAGGGTCAAGTAGATAATCAGGGCGATGAATCAATAAGGTATCAATATAATCTGTCTGTAAATCGCTCAAAGAGTTATCAACAGATTGCAGAATATGTGCCCTGCTCGTGTCGTAGGATTTTATTTGGTGGCTAGGGCGTTGTTCACAAAGCATTTTGATGCCGCACTTAGTCGTGATTTCAATCTCGTCCCGTTTCAAAGAAGATTGGGCGAAAGCCGCTCCAAATTCCGCTTCAGTGGTATATTTGCCATAAATATCTGCTAGGTCAAAGTGATTTAAACCTAGGCCAATCGCAGTTTCTATAAATTGTTGGTAGCCATTTATATCCAGATTTGCGCCCCAGACACCTAAGCGCATCGTTCCAACGATAATTGATTTTTCCATAAAAATAAAAGTAGTTGATGGGATTGGGGATTCAAATGATTTTGAGAAAAAAATTATATTTGAAATTGTAAAAAGGGGAGGATGTGAAGATTTGTTTGCCTTTCGGCAAATAGATGACATGAGGATTGGAAAATTAGATATAATCTTTTAGCAAAAGCATAAATCCTAAGCTTGTTGCGCAGCGACAAACTCAACTTTTAGCGAAAGCTAAAAATCTAACCTTATTGCGAAGCAATAAACTAAACT
>JAHDBO010000298.1 GCA_020630355.1 Saprospiraceae bacterium | reverse complement strand
ACGGCAATGAATATATCGACGGTGTTGCTTCTTGGTGGACGAACATCCATGGGCACGCTCATCCACATATCGCCAAGAAGGTCTATGAACAAATGATGGAATTGGAACACGTCATTTTTGCAGGCTTTACACATCGACCTGCGGTGGAATTAGCCGAGCGATTGCTCCCGCATTTACCTAGTCAGCAATCCCGAATTTTCTTCTCCGACAATGGTTCGACTGCCGTCGAAATCGGGATAAAAATGGCGATGCAATCTTTTCATAACCAAGGGAACGCCAAGCGTTATTTAGTCGCTTTTGAAGATGCTTTCCATGGGGAAACCTTTGGTTCAATGTCTGCTAGTGCCGATTTATCCCTAAATAATGCCTTCAAAGACCACCTTTTTGAAGTCAAACGTATTCCCACGCCAAGGCCTGGCAACGAGGAAAAATCCAAGGCGGCATTACGAGAGGTTCTAGCGACAGAATCCGTTTATGCCTTCATCTTTGAGCCACTGGTACAAGGCGCTGGGGGCATGATTATGTACAAGCCCGAAGCATTGGACGAACTTGTGGATATCTGTAAGGAGCACGGCGTATTGACTATTGCGGATGAAGTGATGACGGGTTTTTATCGTACTGGAAAGATGTTTGCTACCAATTATCTGACGAATCAGCCAGATATTATTTGTATGTCTAAAGGTATCACGGGAGGAACTTTACCACTTGCGGTTACGAGTTGTACTGAGGCTATTTTTGAATCTTTTTTATCGGAAGATAAATATAAAACTTTCTTCCACGGACATTCTTATACGGGTAATCCTGTTGGTTGTGCTGCTGCTCTAGCGAGCATGGATTTGATAGAAAGCGAAGAAACACAAGCCAATATCCAGCGCATCATCAAAAGTCATGAAGCCTTTCTCCATAGAATCAAAACACATCCTAATGTTCGAGAAGTACGGATGCAAGGCACAATAGTAGCTGTAGAATTCCAAACGGGAGAAAGTACTTCTTATTTCAATAATTTACGAGATAGATTGTACGATTTCTTCATTGCGAATGGGGCGATTTTACGTCCACTTGGTAATGTGATTTATATTCTACCGCCTTATTGTATCACACAAACGCAATTGGACAAATTATATCATTTGTTGGAAAGGGCTTTGAATGAGGTGACTGCAATACCAGAAGAAACATCAACATGCTAAAAGCAAATGTAAATACTGCCTTTGCCCTACTAATACTTAGAGGATTCCTAGGTTTGGTTTTCTTGATGCAAGGCTACGGAAAAGTCTTCACTTGGGGTGTTGAAGGCGTTTATCAAAGTGCCTTCGCCAGCTATGAAACGATGCTGCCCATTTTTCTTTTAAAAGCGGTCGCTTACTTCACTTCTTACACAGAATTGATAGGCGGATTGCTCTTGTGCTTGGGCATTTTTAAAAATTATGCCCTTTATGCACTCGGAGTGGTTCTATTAATTGTTACTTTTGGACATGGTTTGAGTCAGCCTATTTGGGATATGCAACATGTTTTCTTTCGTTTGATTCCACTGGTTGCGCTACTTTTAATACCTAATGAGATGGATAAATTTCAACTAGAAAAATTCTGGAGAAAATAAATTATTCACTCTTCATTTTTAATTCTTAATTATTATAAAATGAAAAACTGGACACTAGAAGAAATACTTGATATATATAATACGCCCTTATTAGAATTGGTCTATAAAGCGGCTACTGTACACCGTGCTAATCATGACCCAAATGAAGTGCAAATCAGTACACTTCTATCTATCAAAACAGGGGGCTGTCCTGAAGACTGTGGCTACTGTCCACAAGCAGCGCGTTATCACACAGACATTGAGACGAATGATTTGATGACAGTGGAGCAAGTCCGTACTGCCGCAGAAAGAGCCAAAGGTTTGGGTTCTTCTCGCTTATGTATGGGAGCAGCTTGGAGAGACGTGAAAGACAATGAGGAATTTGACCGTGTACTGGATTTAGTCAAAACAGTCAATTCTATGGATATGGAGGTTTGCTGTACACTAGGAATGGTCACTGAAAACCAAGCACGCAAATTAGCGGATGCTGGCTTGTATGCTTACAATCACAATCTAGATACTTCAGAAGAATATTATAAAGAAGTCATTTCTACTAGGGGTTATGAAGACCGTTTGAAGACTTTAGACAATGTCCGCAAGGCGAATCTGACGGTTTGTTCTGGTGGTATCATCGGGATGGGCGAAGCGGTAGAAGATCGTTGTAAAATGCTGTTGACGCTTTCTCAATTGACACCTCGTCCAGAATCCGTGCCCATCAACGCGCTTGTTGCTGTAGAAGGGACACCGATGGAGGAGCAAAAGCCTGTTCCGATTTGGGATATGATTAGAATGGTAGCCACGACCCGTATCGTAATGCCTGGCTCTGTTGTTCGCCTTTCTGCTGGTCGTACAAGCATGACGCAAGAAGGACAAGCACTGTGCTTTATGGCAGGAGCAGGTTCTATTTTTGCAGGAGATAAGTTATTGACGACGCCTAATCCAGATGCTTTTGAAGATTTAGAAATGTTCCACCAATTGGGCTTAAAGCCTAGAGAACCATTCACGCATGCTTGCAAACCGCAGCCTGCTAAGCAAGAGCCTGTTTTGGCGGAAGCCGAAGCACCTCAAAAATGGTCTCGCCCAGGGCATGTCATCGAGCGAAATGTAGAATATACGAAGAAAGGAAAGGAGAAAAGAAAAGCCTTGAAAGAGAAGTAGTCGGTAGTCGGTAGTCGGTAGTCGGTAGTCGGTAGTCGGTAGTCGGTAG
>JAHDBO010000297.1 GCA_020630355.1 Saprospiraceae bacterium | reverse complement strand
GCTCAATTAGTGGATATGGAAGAGGAGCGAGCACTTTGTGCAGCGCCCTGCCCGTATATCTCGGCAACTTCTACCTTTGTGGATGAGTATACAGATGCCTTGTATTTGCGTTCCATCTTTTTTGATTTTGATAAGTCTTCCTTAAAAAACGAGTCTGTTCAACAGTTGAACATATTGCATGAAGTTTTATCCAAAAACCCCGATTATAAAGTACAGGCGCTAGCACATACGGATGCAAAGGGTTCAGCGGAGTACAATATTGCCTTATCTAAGAGGAGGGCCCGTTCTGCAAGAAATTACTTGATAGCGAAAGGGGTAGCCTCCTACCGTGTCGAAACCAAAGTTTATGGTGAGTCAAGACCCATTGCGCTCAATGAGATCGCTGGTCGGGATACCCCAGAAGGTAGAAAGTATAACCGAAGAGTGGTATTGATTGTGACCGATTCGGAAGGTAAGGTTATCCCGGAAGTGGTCAAACCAATTGATGTCCCTAGTTATCTGAAGGCGACGAGGATTTAGGGCTTTCTATTGATGAGGTTCACTTCAATCCTAGTCTTTCCTTCATCATTGAGCAGTGTTTTTGTATAGCCTACAATGCCGTAGAGTGTGTCAGGTTTGTAGCTTAGTGATTGTACAGATTTTAGGATGGGGTTCTCTCTGATGTTCTTGATGTCAATTTGGCTAACCTTTCCTAGTGAATCATAGCCAACCTTAAAACTTCTAGTCCACAGTGTACTGTCCATCGCGGCATAGTTCTCTTGCCGAAGTAATCCTTTTTCATAGGTGGAGTCAACCTCATATTTATCGTATAAATCTGATTTATTGATATTGGATTTAACGAAGGCATCTAGCTCTTTTTCAAAATCTACCATTGAAATGATAACGTCTATTTTGCCATCGATGGAAAGTAGCTTGGATACGCTGTCTTTATTGGCGGTTAGTCGCTCGATTTCTTTTTTAAAATAGTCGTCAGCATCGAAAAATTTTTTTCCATCAGGAACTACCTCTGTATTAGAAGAACAACTTCCTAGGAAGACGAAAGCCATTCCTAGGATGATATATAGACCAAAAGTTGATTTCATTGCAAAGTGTTTTTCTAAAAAAGTCAAATAAAGTACGACAGACTTTAGCCTGTTGATTATTAAGCCATTAAAACTTCCCCATCCATATCATTAGGTGCAGCGACGCCCAGAATATGTAAAATCGAAGGCGCTACATCGGCCAGCTTACCGTCTTTTAGATTGGTGTCGGTATTTTCTTTACTAATGTAAAAACAAGGCACAAGGTTCGTAGTGTGTGCGGTATTGGGAGTGCCGTCCTCGTTTATCATATAGTCTGAGTTGCCGTGGTCGGCGATTACAATGGCTTCATAATTGTAATCCAGCGCTACCTCGATGAGTTGTTTCAAGCAGTTGTCGACCGTATTGGCAGCTTTCATCGCCGCTTGGAAATCGCCAGTATGCCCGACCATATCCGTATTGGCGTAGTTGAGACAAATGAAATCGGGTTGATTCTGGTGGATGTCCTCGATGATGGCCGAAGTGATTTCCTTGGCACTCATCTCTGGTTGCAAATCATAGGTGGCTACCTTGGGCGATGGGATTAGAATACGGTTCTCCCCTTCAAAGGCTTCCTCTCTACCACCATTGAAGAAAAAAGTAACATGAGGATATTTTTCTGTCTCTGCGATTCGGGTCTGTGTTTTTCCAGCTTTCGCCAAAGTTGCTCCTAGGGTGTTTTTAATATCTTCCTTAGTAAATAAAACCTCAATACCCTTGAAGGCTTCATCGTATCGAGTCATCGTTAGGAAGTGCAAATCCAGTTTTTTCATGTCTTGTTCAGGCATGTCATTCTGGGTCAATACTGCTGTGATTTGCCTAGGGCGGTCTGTTCTGAAATTGAAGAAAACGACGACATCTCCATCTTTTATAGTGGCGATTGCTTGCCCATTAGCATCGGTATGAATAATCGGCTTCAAAAACTCATCCGTTACATCTTGGTCGTAAGATTTCTGAATAGATGACAGTAAATCCGTTGATTTTTCTCCAATGCCATTCACTAGCGCATCGTAAGCGATTTTGATGCGCTCCCAACGATTGTCTCTATCCATTGCATAATAGCGCCCCACCACAGAAGCGATTTCTACAGAAAGGTCATCAATATGATGTTGAACCTCTTTTAGATAGTTGATTCCTCCCGTCGGGCTAGTGTCTCTTCCATCCATGAAAGCATGGATGAAGACTTTTTCTAGTCCTTGTTCTTCGGTGATATTGCAAAGTGCTTTGAGGTGGTTGATATGCGAATGAACACCGCCATCGGAAACCAGACCCATCAAATGAACGGTTTTATTTTGAGCTTTTGCTTTTTGCAATGCTTTGACCAAAACAGGGTTTTCATTGAGGGTTTTCTCTTTAACGGCTTTATTGATACGTGCTAATTCTTGATAAACAACACGACCAGCGCCTATATTTAGGTGTCCGACTTCAGAATTTCCCATCTGTCCTTCTGGCAAACCCACTTCTAGACCAAAGGTCACCAAATTGGAATTGGGGTATTTGTCGTAAAGACTATCTACAAAGGGGGTTTCTCCTTTTTGAATCGCATCTGCTTCGGGTACAAGTCCTTTTCCCCAGCCATCTAAAATTACAAGTAATGCTTTTTTTGATTGTTTTGACATTTTTCACACTTTTTTTAATCTCGAATTTGCAACGTTAGGGCTGGTTCTCTGTTCTTATAATCGAGATATTTCATAATAAGAACGAAACAAAGATAATATGAAGCATTTA
>JAHDBO010000296.1 GCA_020630355.1 Saprospiraceae bacterium | reverse complement strand
ATCGCTATCGCCAATGTTTGCAGCGAGCAAATCAGCTGTAGTGATTTTTATGGTGGTAATGTTTCCTAAAGTCGTTATTTGGGAGGCAGGAATGTTTATAGTATTAGCTCCTATGAGTTGAAAATCAAAAAAAGCTAAGATTCCCCCTAAGTCATTCAATTCGATATAAAACTCCTCAACATAACTGGGCAGGCCCTGTACGATGCGAAGTGCTCTCTCTACGGTTTGGCTAGGTGTTATATCGCTGGAGGAATCGCTTATAGATAAAATACTTATAGCAGAATAGTTAACTTGGTAATTAGCGGTGGGTGTGAATACGTCTCCAGCGGCCCCAATTTTGGCTTGGTCTTTATAAACTGTAGCGCTACCTCCAACCAAGAGATCATAAGCGGTACAAGTTGCTTTTTTGGGAACTTTGATTTCAAAATCACTAGCAGATGCAGTCACTTCAATGATTGGGTCGTTAGCTGTCCCAGAGATTGTACCTAGCGTACCACCGGTGACGGTCACCAAGTCAGCGCCGCTATTGACCACTTCAATTCCTTGATCATTCAAGTCAACATAAATTTCATACGTTTCTCCTATCTCAGCATCTGTTATTTTGATAGTAGTACAAGAAATATGATGCTCGATGGATTGGATGTCATCTTGAATAATCTCAGAGATGCTTTGTGCATTTATCGAATAGGAAACCCATAAGGATAATGTCAAAAACGCACTGATTTTTAGGATGATACTTTTCATGATATTGCAGATTGTATATCCTATGTATTATCCTTATTTGTGCCAGAAAATGACCTTATTTTCAATTTGAACGAATGGTTGTGACATGGTATATTTAAGTGCTTCGTTGAATTTTGTTGTTTGTTAATTGTTTTTATTAATCAAATAGCTTGATATGTGACGTTTTGAATATCAGTAATGTGGGAGTTGGCTTTGCATATAACGCCTTAGAAACTGTTTTTTAACAGTTTCTAAACTTGTATAACGTACTCTTTTGATGCTGTAAATGCATAATGATTGCAAATTTTTAAAAGAAAGCAAGTATTCATTTTTAAAAATGAACACTTGTTAATATGTTTGTACTTTAAATGATTGTCTGGATGTCGTATAATAAACGGAGAACATTTTCTTTTGAGCAATTAGAGCGGGTGGCAACCATACTGAAAGTGATTGCTCATCCTGTCCGCTTAGAGATTTTGGAGGTTTTGGAGGCGCATCAACCGCTTAATGTAAAGGAAATTCAATCTCATTTAAAGGCAGATGTAGAACAGTCGATGCTGTCGCATCATCTGATAAAGATGAAGGACAAGAAGGTGTTGACATCGGTCAAACAAGGAAAGTTTATTTATTACAGTATTCTAGAAAAACAAATTTTGGGGATATTGGACTGCATGGAAAAATGCTCAACGAAATGATGGAAATTCTAGGATACTTAGGGGCATTGCTCATTGGTGTCGTATTGGGTTTGATGGGCGGTGGCGGTTCTATTTTAGCCGTCCCGATACTGGTCTACTTGCTAGGCGTCAATCCAGTGCTTTCCACGGCATATTCCCTGTTTATTGTTGGCATAACGGCTAGTGTTGGAGCAGCCAATAACCTTAGGAAAGGTCTGGTCTGTTTGAAAACAGCAACTGTTTTTGCTATTCCCTCTTTTATTGCGGTTTATCTGACTAGGCGTTTCCTTGTACCTGCCATGCCTGAGGTCCTGATTGATTCAGGGGGGATATTGCTCACTCGTGAAGTGGCCTTGATGGTCTTCTTTGCTGCCATTATGCTATTGGCTGCTTATTCTATGATTAGAAAACGCAAGACCGTCTCCGAAGAGGACGAAACTTGGGAGGCCCAATTCAATTATTTCTATGTAGTTTTGGAAGGGGGTATTGTTGGGGTTTTGACGGGTATTGTCGGTGCAGGTGGCGGTTTTTTGATTATCCCTGCCTTGGTCATATTGGTTGGTTTACCAATGAAACTAGCAGTTGGGACTTCATTGATTATTGTTGCTGTAAAATCATTGATTGGTTTTGTAGGGGATATTCAAGCAGGACAAGCGATAGATTGGGGGTTTTTAATGGGTTTTACAGGATTGACTATACTTGGAGTACTATTGGGGGGCTATTTGTCTAATTTTATATCGGGGGCAAAGCTGAAAAAAGGATTTGGTTGGTTTGTTCTAGCAATGGCAGTTTTTATAGTATTGAAAGAGCTCGTTTTTAAATGACAAAGGAATACGGAAAGATAGGCATGTTAAAAAGTATGTGGACGTACCATTGCCCACGCTGCCGATGTGCCAAAATGTATAAAGAGCCGTTTGAATTGAGCAATCCGCTGAATATGCATGAGAGCTGTCGAATATGCGCACAGAAATTCGAGCCAGAGCCAGGATTCTATTTCGGAGCGATGTTTGTTTCTTATGTGCTTTCTGGCTGGTTTTTTGTTATTATTGCCTTGATTACAGTATTTGGCTTTGGCTGGTCTGTTAATCAAACGATGTTGCTGATTCTCTTTCTAGGAGCCTTGACCTATCTGAGATTTCTGCGCTTTTCCCGTTCAATGTGGATTCATTTTATGGTGAAATATGATAAAAGATATGGTGATGTTCTAGAAGAGCGCCACCGAAAAGCCCAAACCAGTAGTCGTTCAGAAACACAAAAATGATGATGGATTTTATTAGTCAAGCCTGGCCTTGGTACGTTTCAGGGCCAGTGATAGCTTTGGTAATGTTCCTCTTACTTTGGGTAGGAGGACGGTTTGGGGTCTCTTCTTCCTTAGAAACTTTATGCACCATTGCAGGCGCAGGCAAACGTGCCA
>JAHDBO010000295.1 GCA_020630355.1 Saprospiraceae bacterium | reverse complement strand
ATATTCTGACTTACCTTTGCGCCACATTCTCGGGGTGCCTACTAGGAGTACAAAGAAACCCACTTCTAAGGCTGAGATTATACCCATAGAACCTGACCAGATAATGCTGGTAAGGGAGACCGTTTCCAGAATGAATTTTGAATAATGAGTTTTGAATGTTTAGTGAGTTAAAACATTTTACATCACTTTTCATGCAAAAGTAAATTTCAGTAGGAATCCATTTTGGGGAATACTTTTTCTTGATATTCCATCGGTATGGGTTGTTGAAAAGCGAGACCGACCCCTGGCTTCGCATTTGGACAACTAGAGCGATTGTCGTAAAATGAATCGACCAGCTCACAAATCATTTTTTCATGTTAAAACATTTATCAATCTTAATCTTGCTCACTTGGGCGAGCTTTGCCTTTGCACAAGAAACAGGGACGCTGTACGGTGTCGTCAAAGCAGAAGGAGAACCGCTTATTGGTGCTAATGTTGTTGTCAAAGGAAGTACAACTGGAACAAGCACTGATTTGGATGGATTTTACGAACTCAAAAATGTCTCTTTGGGCAAACAGACAATTGTGGTTTCCTACACAAGCGAACCCTTAGAAAAAACAATCATTGTAAAAAAAGGCAGAAACGAGCTTAACTTCGACCTTAACCCCATCCAACTCAAAGCCGTCACCATCGACGGTATCCGAGTGGAAGAAGGTGCACCGATTACCTTCACGGATATGGATAAGGAAGCCATCGAGGAAAGAAACCTAGGACAAGATGTCCCTTTTCTGTTGAAATGGACGCCTTCTACGGTTGTGACCTCAGATGCGGGTGCAGGGATTGGTTATACTGGTATTCGGGTACGGGGCAGTGACCCAAGCCGTATCAATGTCACCATTAATGGTGTGCCTTTGAATGATTCGGAGTCGCAAGGTGTTTTCTGGGTGAACCTTCCCGATTTTGCGACAAGCGCAAACAATATCCAAGTACAACGTGGCGTAGGGACATCTACCAACGGTGCTGGTGCCTTCGGTGCTTCTATCAATTTGCAAACGACCGATTTGAAGCCTGAAGCCTACGGTATTGTCGGTGGAACTGTCGGCTCTTTCAACACTTTGAAAGCCAATGTACAAGCTGGAACGGGTTTGATTAATGACAAATTTGCGCTTGACGCTCGCTTGTCTCGCATCACTTCCGATGGTTATATCGACAGGGCTTCTTCCGATTTGGAATCCTTCGCGCTGACGGGGACTTTCCTAGGGAACAACTCCTCTTTGAAGCTGAATATTTTCTCTGGGCACGAGGTCACCTACCAAGCATGGTATGGCACCGACCCCGCAACGGTCGAGTCAGATAGAACTTATAACGTAGCAGGTATCCGAGCGGATGGGACTTTCCATGACAATCAAGTGGATGATTACACCCAGACGCATTATCAAGCGATTTACAATCAAGGCATCGGGGATTGGAATTTGAACCTTACGGGACATTATACGAGAGGGCGAGGCTTCTTTGAAGAGTATCGCGTAGAAGATGATTTAGCGGATTACGGCATTGATGACATCAACATCGGTACAGAGACTATTTCAAGTTCTGATTTGATTCGTCGCCGTTGGTTGGACAATCATTTTTATGGGGCGATTTTCAATCTTTCAAAATCAACCGATAAAATTGACCATATCATTGGTGGTGGCGCCAACCAATATCAAGGTCGCCACTTTGGGGAGGTCATCTGGGCTAGATTCGCAGGAAACACTGAAATTGAACAGGTCTATTATGACAATGATGCCGTTAAGAATGATGTGAATTTATTTTATAAAATGACCTATCGTTTCCAAGATAACTTCAGTGGATATTTGGACTTACAGGTCAGAAATGTCGACTATGAGTTCCTAGGATTTGACAATGATGGGACGAATATCACTCAAAATGCGAGCTTGACCTTCTTCAACCCTAAGGTTGGTTTAAATTACAATCTTAATACTGGAAGCTCTTTGTATGCTTACTTTGGAATAGCGAACCGAGAGCCCAACCGAAGCGATTACACCGAGTCTACTCCAAACTCTCGACCAGAGCATGAGACTTTATACAATACAGAGTTTGGTTATCGACAGAATTGGTCGAATGCGGCTCTTTCAGCCAACTTATATTACATGGGCTACAAGAATCAGTTGGCACTAACTGGAGCTATCAATGATGTGGGAGAGTATACTCGTACGAATATTGACCAAAGTTATCGTTTCGGATTGGAAGTTGAAGGTGCCGTCGAATTGGTAAAAAACTTGACCCTTTCGGGAAATGCTACTTTGAGTCAGAACAAAATCGTAGAGTGGACAGAATTTGTAGACAATTGGGATGACTGGTCGCAAGATGCTGTCCTCTATGAAAACACAGATTTGTCTTTTTCACCCAATCTTATCGCAGGAATCGGCTTGGATTTTAATGCGTTCAAGACGAACATACACAATCTCAGTTTAGGGCTTTCTACAAAGTATGTAGGCGCGCAGTTTATTGACAACACTTCCAACGAAGCGACTAAACTTGATGCTTATTCTTATACGGATTTCCGATTGAACTATACCTTCAAAACCAATTTTGTAGAGGAAATCGGTTTTACTTTTTTGGCGAGGAATGTGCTTGACCAATTATATGTCAATAATGCTTGGTCTTATCATTTTTCTAGTGGAGGTGAGGACAGTTATTTGCTTGGTTATTATCCTCAAGCTGGGGCTAATTTCTTATTGAGTGCGCAGATTAGGTTCTGATATTAGAATTTAATTTTGAATGAGGAATTTTGATTTTTGAATGAGTCAAATCATTGTGATTTATTAGA
>JAHDBO010000294.1 GCA_020630355.1 Saprospiraceae bacterium | reverse complement strand
TTGCGGATAATCGAATCTGCGTGTTTGCTCTTGTCTTCTGAAAATTGCTCACTCATATTTTTACTGATTGTATTGAATGCTTTTTTTATCGGATTGAACTTTATCATCTTCTGATGTTTTGATTCCTTCACATGTTATAAAAATATCTTGTTGAATGCTAAAAAATACGACAAAAAGCCTGCTCAAATGGATTTCTACTAGAAAATTCGCTTTTTAAATAATTCTATCAACCAACTTTTCCGACTTTCCTCGACCCTGATATTATTCAAATACGCCCCAAATTTCTTAATCGTTTCAAAGCGATAAGTAATGGCTGTAATGGGCTTTTGATTTTTGGTATAGCGTTTTACTTTCTTGGAATTGATGATGATTTCGTAGTAATCGTCAGGGAATTGAACTTTGCGGATGATTTCGTCGCCTTCTTGTACTTCGGTGACAATAGCGGCTTTCGCCAAAATCTCCTCATCGCTTGCATCGGCCTCTGGTAAAGCCCATTGAGGCGGTGGCGCTATCCGTAGCAATCCCGACTGCCGTTCATACAAATCCTCAGCCACTCTGGCTTCAAGTTTGGACTTGTCCCTCAAATGCCAAAGGTGTTCCAAATAGGAAAATTCGGCTTCCCATGCCATGTCTCGTCTTTTTTGGAGTAGCTGGGAAGAGCGTTTGATGTCACTCGCATATTGACCAGTTCCTGCGTCTTTGAGCTGCCACTTCCGCAGGTTGTTCTGGCTTTGATAGACCTTGGTAATGGCTTGGTCGTAGGCGGATTTTTGGGCGTTCGCTAGGGCAACGACCCTTTCCCGTCCCGTTAGTGTACTCGCCAGTGCATTGTGTTTTTTGTATAAATCCACGGCATTGTCCTGCTGTTGTTTGAGCCGAATATTACTAATTGCCAATTGTTTGATCTGTCGCTCCGAGTCACTCAGTTGATTGGAGCTTGCCAGTGCTTTTTGCTTTCGCATTGCCCAGCAGTCGGCTTGTTTGTTTTTGAGGTTCAGGGCAGCGATAGCTTGCTGTTGCGTCAAGTTGTCGTAGGCTGTTTGGGCTTTGGTCAAGGCTTTTTTACTAGGAGCTTTCCCTGTTTTAATGGCTTTGTTGTTGCGGAGTTTTACCCGTTCCAGTTCCTTTTCTGCCATTTGGAATTGCGTCTGTACCAACTGTGTCTCTATTTTTAAATATTTCAATTCATCCAAACAAAACTGCTCTTCGCTGATTTTTTGACTTGGTGCTATCAGCTTGTTGATGTCGTCCAGATGTTTTTCCAACCATTGTTTCCTTTGTAATAAGATATATAATTCTTGCCCCAATTTATGTTCTGTTTTCTTGATGCTTTCTAGAGAAATGGCGGTTTTGCGAATATTCTTTATACGAGGCAACTGCCCGTTTTTATAATAATCACGAATAGCATCCACGGCCCTTCCCATCTGAAAACCAAACGCAGCCTTATCTTGGATTTGGTCAAGGTCAAATCCCGTTTTACCTGATGCAGCGTACCTCCAGCGAGGCACATAATCTTCTTCTTTGGGATTGCCTTTCGGCAAATCAAGCTGAATTTTCAAATCAGGTCTGGATGCATTGCTATGCACACTGATAAATTGAGGAAGACCCTTCTTCTGGAAAAAAGCCAAAATATATTCCTCATATTGTTGGACGTCTATCTTGATTTTACCATTAAAAACAGGGTGCAATTGCTCATCGTTCTCACTATAAACCGCCAAGTACAAACGTTCCTTTGAATTGCTATTGACCTCAGCCGCAATCCGTACCTGTCCCCATCCACAAAATGGAAAGCAGATAAGCAGCATTAGCCCGTACATTTTGTACTTTTGCCCTCGTCTTGATTTATTGATAATCATTATTCTTTTTTCATTCTTAATTAATCACTTCTATGTCTTTGACGGCAGTATCCCCGATAGATGGTCGTTATGCGTCCAAAACTTCTGCGCTGAGCCAATATTTTTCAGAATATGCACTCATCAAATATCGAGTTCACGTAGAGATAGAGTACTTCATCGCCCTAGTCGAATTGCCCTTGCCCCAGTTATCTGGAGTCGATGCTTCGACCAAGGATGAACTCCGCAAAATTGTTGCCGATTTCTCGGAAAGCGACGCTCAAAAAATCAAAGATATTGAGAAAGTCACCAATCACGATGTCAAAGCGGTAGAGTATTTCATCAAAGAAAAATTTGATACATTAGGCTTAGAACAATACAAGGAGTTCATCCATTTTGCACTGACCTCTCAAGATATAAATAACACTTCAACGCCCTTAATGGTTAAGGATTGCTTGGAGCAGGTGTATTATCCTTTTTTAGAAAAATTAATCACGACTTTAAAAGGTTTGGCGGCAGATTGGAGAGCCATCCCAATGCTCGCCAAAACGCATGGACAACCAGCTTCCCCAACCAAACTGGGCAAAGAAATCCTTGTTTTTGTAGAGCGTTTGGAAGACCAATTGGAGCAGTTGAAAGCCTCTCCGATTAAGGTTAAGTTCGGTGGTGCTACGGGCAATTTCAACGCGCATTTTGTGGCTTATCCTGATGTGGATTGGGCGGCTTTCGCCAAAAAATTCACTAAGGATTATCTAGGCTTGGAACGGTCACACTACACGACGCAAATTGCACATTACGACAAATTAGGGGCAATTTTCCATAGTCTTGTCCGCATCAATACGATATGGATAGACTTTTGTCGGGATATTTGGACTTATATTTCAATGGAATACTTCAAGCAGAAGGTAGTAGCTGGAGAAGTCGGTTCTTCTGCCATGCCACACAAGGTCAATCCGATTGATTTTGAAAATGCAGAAGGAAAT
>JAHDBO010000011.1 GCA_020630355.1 Saprospiraceae bacterium | reverse complement strand
TCTAATATCTAAAGACTAATTACTAATATCTGATTTTAGAATAAAATCTATTTATTTCCAACCTTAAATAAAACTTATGAGTACCTCATTTGAAAAAAAGAGCAATCAACAAAGATTATTAGCCATAGCAGGTGTAGTCATCGTTTTGTTATTGATTACAGTAGCCGCATTGCTGTACAATAAATACGGTCAAGAAAAAGAGATAGAAGCCAAGCAAATCGAGATAGAACAAGTAGAAGAAGTAAAAGCGGAATTGCAAGAAGAATACGATAATGCTATCGCAGAGTTGGATGAAGCCTTAGCCGAAAACACTGGCTTGGAAGATATTATCCAAAAACAAAAGTCTGATTTAGAAGAACAAAAATCTAAAATCAATAAGATGTTACGCTCTTCAAAAAGCAGCAAGTCCGAACTAAAAAAAGCGAGAGAAGAAATCAAGAACCTTATCCGCAAGCAAAGCGAGTTTTTGACCAGAATAGATCAACTCGAACAAGAAAAAGAACAACTCACTCAGTCAAATATCCGACTCACCGAAGAAAAGGAGATTCTACAGACCGAGGTCGTACGGGAACAAGAAAATGTACAGGCACTCAATGTGGAAAAAGAGCAACTTGCTACCGAAAAGGCGAATTTGGAACAACAGAAACAAGCCTTAGCCCAAAAAGTGGACATCGCCTCTGCTATCAAAGTGACAATGCTTGGCGGTACAGGTTATAAAGTTCGTAAAAACGGCACACGGGTCAAAAAACGTTATGCAAAAAACATTGATGTGATTACTTTATGCTTTGCCACGCAGCAAAATGATGTGGTCGCTCCCGGCAATGAAGAATTTCATGTGCGTATGATTAGCCCGCTAGGAGAAACGCTTTATGTAGAAGAACTTGGTTCTGGCGTTACCGTGCACAGCAAGACCAATGAGCAAATGCGCTTCACGAAAAAGACCCAAGTAGAATATGCCAATGACGAAGTCAATACTTGTGTAGATTGGCAACCTGGACAAGCATTTGTGAAAGGCATCTACGATATGGAAGTCTACAATAAGGGCTATCTGGTTGGTAAAGGTATTTATAAGATGAAGTAGAAAAGATAGATTGTAGTCATTAGCATTTAGATTTTAGATCAAAAATCGACAAGGTACAATTTACTTGTTTTGCCAAAATCGACTAATATCTAAAGATGTGTAAAACGCAACAGAGGGGAGCTTGCATTTGATTTATATCAAGTGCAAGCTTTTTTTATTCAACCAGATAACTCCTCAACTTTTAGCGAAAGCTATAAACTAAGTCTTGTTAACGATTCGTTAAATAGAAAATCTCCAAGAAGCGTTTTTATATTCAAGGGGGTTTAAGCGAGTATACACGACCAGCATCATTCCGACAAGGATGATAAAACAAGATATTTCTATAAAGGAAATAAACCGTGTGGCAGCATTTTTTAAAACCTGAACGTTTTGAAAGTAAGTTTGTCTCCGAGACACCTTTAATCCTGAATTTGCAATGTCCTTAACATAGAGTATATTGTAAATACAAGCGTTTTGGGTTAATTTTGAAAATTAACTTAAATGAACATTGCCCTGTCTTTAGAAAACGAGGAAAGGAATTTCATCGCAGCCTGTATCCGAAAGGAAAGATGGGCGCAACGTAAACTGTACGAAGAGTATTACAGTAAGATGATGGGCGTGTGCTTACGCTATTCGAATAATCCCGAAGACGCACGGGATATATTGCACGAAGGATTTATCAAAGTCTTCAAGAACGTATCAAAGTACAATCCAGGTACCTCACTCAATGCTTGGATTAAACGTATTATGATCAATACCTCTATCGATTATTATCGCAAGAGGGTTCGACGCAGAACAGAGGACCTCGATACGGTCAGAGACAAACAAACGGGCGATGCCGACGCCATCAGTCAAATCAGCAAGAAGGAAATCATGAGAGCAGTGCAGGATTTATCTCCCGCTTACCGCACGGTTTTCAACTTGTATGTAGTGGAAGGGTTTTCTCACAAGGAAATCGCTGAACAAATGGGCATCACTGAAAGTACATCAAGGTCAAACTTGGTAAAAGCCAGAATCAAATTAAAAGAGGTATTGCTGCCTAAATACACGGAGTATGGAAAATAATCACTTTGATGATTGGATTAAAAAAGAAATGAACGAGTATGAAGTTCCGTTTCAGCCCAACGACTGGGCGATGATGGAGGATAAACTCGATCAAGACTTTGATGATTGGATCAAAGAAGGAATAGAAGCATCCACTGTCCCTTTTGGTGAAAGTGATTGGGGTGCGATGGAAAAAAGATTGGAAGAAGAAGACCAATTCCAGAAGCGTTATTTCACCATAAAAGGTTTGGAAGTACTCATTCTGGCCTTGGTATTATTTACAGTTGCTCAATACATTCCTTATGATGTAGCTTCTAGCGCTGCCTATGAAAAAGGAATATCCCCTACTCAAGAGCTAGAGACTTTGCCCGATAATAATCTTAATAATAAGAAAGAAATTCCCCCTGCAAATCCGTCTTTAGAAAAAATAGAGGAAGAAAAAGAGAAGGCCACTACGAAACCTTCCAAAGTTATTTTTGCTTCAAAGGCAACTGCTCCCATTCAAAATAATACATCCACTTCCGTGGAAAAGGAACGGAATCAACCTAAAGCTCGTCAATCAGTAACTCCGACCAAGACAGTTGTATCTTTTCCAGAGAAACAAGTTTCTGAAAAAGAACTCATTGCCGCTATTGAAAAAGGGGAAGTCAAAAGTCGCAACCAAAAGGAATCAGACAGAGAAGCAACAATGGATTTGAACCCTATGAAGCTCGCTGGTAGACCTTTATTGGCTATTGATAGATTAGAAAAACCCGTTTTCAACCAAACACTGGCTTTGGATCGTCCCGAAATAAAACCGCTTAAACCTAAATCCAGATTGCGTCTCGGTATGTATATCAGTCCTGATGCCAATCTAGTATTTACGCCATACAACGAAAAAATAGAAAGCTCTTACCAGACCGCTAATCTAGGTTTTTCAGGTGGTTTTGTGGTAGGTTTTAGCAAAGGAAGATGGGAAACAGAGACGGGTGTTGAATATGCTTTAGTCACTTATCGTCCTAAAGAAGTCATTGAAATCAAAGGTAGCATCCAAGAAAATTTCTTTGCGGAAAGTTTGGAGGATATCGAGTTTGATTTAGTAAGCTTACCCTTGAACTTTAGTTACAATTTCTTATACCACAAAGGCTGGAAATTTTACGCTAAAACAGGGGGAACCCTACATGTGGTAGCACTGTCCAAGCTCTATCAACGGCAAGTGATTTTCGACAATATCACTCCTTTCGATACAGGTACAAACTCTAGCTCACAGCAGCGACCATCACTCAACACAGACGGGGGGCTTTTCGCTGAAGGTACGCTCAACGACAACTACTTTGTCACTGCCAACTTAGGTCTAGGAGCAGAACGCTTACTTTCCAATAATTTCAGCGTATTTATTGAGCCTTCTTTATCGCACACTATCCATGGCGCTAAAATTGGCCCAAACAATGACAAAATCAATAGTATCTCTTTGAACATGGGCGCTAAGATTACGTTATAACTTTGAATACCATTTATACACATCTATATAAGGATAGGCTGTTCCCATAAAGAACAGCCTTTTTTCGTCTTCATTAAGACAGACTAGACACTCAAAACACCCTTATCTTACTAATAAAAAAAATATGCGTCATCTCAAGTACATTCTACTATTTTCTTTAACCATCAGCCTGAGCCATAGTTGTAAAATTCAAGATGTGGACTCTAACGCTCAACCTATCAATCATACGATTTGGGATTCGCTTTTACAAAAGCATGTATCCCCTGATGGCTGGGTAGATTATAAAGGATTTCAATCAGAAAAAGAACGATTAGATAAGTATCTAGAACTGCTACAAAAAAACCACCCCAATAAGGACAACTGGACGAGAGACGAGCGCTTGGCCTACTGGATTAATGCCTATAATGCTTTTACGGTGAAACTCATCCTAGATAACTACCCTGTTCAAAGCATCAAGGATATTAAAAATGGGATTCCTTTTGTCAATACCGTCTGGGACATCAAGTTTATAAAAATAGAGGGGGAAGAATATGATTTGAATAATATAGAACACGGTATTATCCGACCAAAATTCAATGACGCCCGTATCCATTTTGCCGTCAACTGTGCTTCCGTCTCTTGCCCAACACTACTTAACGAAGCTTACACCGCTGCCAAATTAAACAAGCAACTAGATTTACAGGCAAGAAAAT
Organism: Saprospiraceae bacterium; assembly: GCA_020630355.1. Taxonomy (GTDB): domain Bacteria; phylum Bacteroidota; class Bacteroidia; order Chitinophagales; family Saprospiraceae; genus JAHDBJ01. Next base: position 13,512 of record JAHDBO010000011.1, on the reverse strand, counting down.
TCCTGAGTGACCGATTCCGCAACCCTACTGTCGAGCCAAAAAAATTGCGCCTTTCCAAGATTTTTTCTTGGTACGGAACGGATTTCAAAAAAGAAGGGACTCTGATAGAATATCTCAACAAGTTTTCAGAAGTTCAAATTGAAGCAAATGCCGATATTGAATATGTGGACTATGACTGGAACCTAAATGAGGTCGCTAATAAACCCAAATAACATCCAATCCTGTCTAGACAAAAACAAAAAGGCTTCGAGCAAAAATACTCGAAGCCTTTTTTTGAATATGTAAGTTGACTAATTTTATTTTGCTTCCTTTTCAGCTTTTGAAGCAGCAGAACGAAGAGCACGAGGGATTTCGACAGTTGCTACTGGAATAGCTTGTGCATTCATCAACTCTACCCCTTCTGGCACAGCAATGTCTCTTACCCTGACAGACTGTCCTAGGTCAAGGCCTGAAATATCAACAGACAAAGAATCGACCAATGCTTCAGGAGTTGTTTTGATTTTCGCTCTACGCAAATCCTGAATCAACTTACCTCCTAGTTTCACACCTGGGGAAACACCAACACAGCGAATTGGAACTTCTGCCTTCACTGCTTGACCTGGAATCAATTCCAGAAAGTCAATGTGTAAAACCCTGTCAGTAACGGGATGGAATTGGATGTCCTTTAGAATACACTTATAGGTATTCCCATCAATATTGATTTCTGCTAATTTGAAATCAGGCGTATAAACGACATCCCTGAAAGCCAATTCTGTTTGGCTAAAGTATACCACATCTTCACCACCATAAATCACACATGGCACCTGTCCTTCTTTTCTTACTGCCTTAGTGGCTTTTTTACCAGTTCCTTCTCTCTTGTTTCCTTGAATTGCTACTGCTTGCATCTCCGTATAATTTGAGAAATAAATTTTGAATCAAACCTATTTGAATTGGTATTTTTAAACTTTGCTCGCATAACCAATTTCAAATTGGAGTGCAAAGATAATTTTTTTTACAAAAATCCCAGTCAAAAAGTAATTAATATTCTGAGATACTATATTAGATTTTATTCTAAAATCAGATATTAGTAATTAGTCTTTAGATATTAGATTGAAAATCATTCTTTTATAGCCTACTGTTTTTACCAAAATCGAAAATAGAATAATGTCTATTTTATTCTTGTTCATTGACAAACAATGCCGTGATGGAACGGTGCTCGTGTGTATTACGGATAGCCCTAGAGAATAATTTGGCAGTAGAAAGCACTTTGATTTTAGAGGCTTTTTGAGTCAAAGGAATCGTATCACATACAATCAATTCTTTAAGCTTTGACTTGGCAATATTGTCATAGGCATTCCCTGATAAAACAGGATGCGTACACATCGCACGTACACTTTTAGCACCTTTGTCAACTAGTGCCTCGGCTGCCCGACATAGCGTACCTGCTGTATCTGCTAGATCATCCACCAGAATGACATCCGCACCTTTCACGTCTCCAATCACTGTCATTCCAGCGATTTCATTAGCCTTTTTCCTATACTTATCACAAATCACTAGCGGTCGCCCAAAATGCTTGGCATAAGTTCTAGCTCTTTTGACACCACCTACATCCGGGGATGCAAAAATGGTATTGGACAAGTCTTGCTTTTCCAAATAAGGAATATATATCGCCTCTGAACGCAGGTGATCTACGGGAATATCAAAAAACCCTTGCAACTGGTCGGCATGGAAATCCATCGTCATAATGCGATTAGCCCCAGCAGCTTCGATCAAGTTCGCCACCAATTTCGCAGTAATAGCGACCCTGGGTTTATGCTTCCTATCCTGCCGAGCATATCCAAAGTAAGGAATTACAGCCGTAATGTAGCCAGCGGATGCCCTTCGAGCGGCGTCAATGCATATCAACAATTCCATCAAATTATCTGATGGGGCAGTGGTCGATTGTACAAAAAAAGTATAGGCACCACGAACGGATTCTTCTATCACCACAGAAATCTCGCCATCACTAAAGCGGTGCAAATCCATTTTCCCTAAGTCCTGACCGTAGTAATCTACGATTTTTTCACCCAAGTATTTGGAACTTTCTCCTGCAAAAATTTTAACTTCAGACATCGTTTAGACTTGTAAAATGATTGGATAGGCAAAAGTAGTAAATAGACCTTTCATTATAAAAAGGCATCACAAAAAAGGATGATGAAACTTATGCACAGTCTGTGGAAAAAATCTTCCCCTTTTTTTTAAAAGAAAAAGGGTGTCGCTTTTTTCTTACAAAAAGCGCCTTTGGTCTAAATAACTAGGTGGATTAATGGGATATTCCTTTTATTACATCTAATTACTGAATGACCGAAGCGCAAAATTATTTATACTTTTGTTTAACAAATAAACGCTACACAAGCGCAATTATTTAAAACTTAGTAACGATGAAATAATAACGTTTCGATTTTGGCAAGGGAAATTTGTTTTGAGACAAGGCGAAAAACGCAGGCATAGCCTAGCTATGGCGAGTATTTTCAACGAAGTATCAAGACAAATTTGACAGCCATAAAACAGAAAGGTTGTTTTTTTATCGTTACTTAATCCCATACGACCGCTTTATGGTGAATTTATTTATAGGAGAATGGTGGAGTGCCCTAACCAACGTCGAGCAGATTTTTTGGGGGATTTCCATTATTTTCAGTGTCCTTTTTATTATACAATTTGTCCTTAGCCTCGTTGGTTTTGACTTCGAAGGCGACCTCGACTTTGATACCGATGCTGATTTGAGCAGCGATTATAGTTTGGATGCCGACTTTACTATCTTGTCGGTAAGGAGTTTCATTGCTTTTTTCACTTTCTTTGGTTGGGCAGGCGTTGGTGTGCTCAATTCGGGCGGTTCTGCTTGGTTGGCCACCTTGATTGGTTCAGGAGCAGGTTTATCTGCTATGTTCGTTGTTGCATATATGATGTACTTGTTCTCTCATTTGCAGGAAGATGGTACCGTACAAGTACAAGATGCCATCTACTCCACAGGAGAAGTCTATTTATCTATCCCTCCAGCAAAAACAGGCCAAGGAAAAATCCAAGTGAGTATCAACGGCTCCTTACGGGAACTAGATGCGATAACGGAAGGGAAAGAAATTCCAACAGGTGCCAATATCAGAGTAATCGACATATTAGAAGACAATACTTTGGTAGTAGAACCTGTTGAAAAATACTTGGAGTAAAAAACTACCCCTCTTCTCCTTCTACCAAATTCATTTCAATTCTCCGTCTGGATAAGTCGGCACTCAAAATGACCACCCGTACTTTATCCCCCATCTTATATTCCGTTCCGGAGTGGCGTCCTTTAGCTTTTAGTCGATTGTCTTCAACGATTACTGGCTCGTCAAAAAGTTCAAAACTTACCATTCCTTCACAACGGCTACCGCTCAATTCTATAAACAAACCTCTATCCAACATCCCCGAAATAACACCATCAAAAGTATTGCCTACTTGATTTTTTAGATATTCTACTTGTTTATAGCGTATCGACTCTCGCTCAGCAGTCATCGCCCGACGTTCCTGCAGGGAAATATGTTGGCATTTTTCTTCCAGTTTTTCTTTATTAACCCGTACAAGGTCTGTCAGGTTTTTGAATAAAATACGATGCACCAACACATCAGCATATCGGCGTATAGGCGAAGTGAAATGAGCATAAAACTCAAAACCTAGACCGTAATGCCCTATGTTTTGAGTACTGTAAACCGCCTTTGCCATACTTCTAATTGCTAGAGGTTCTAGCATTTTAAGCTCTGGTTTTTCTTTCTTGAGTGCGCTCAATTCATTAAAGGACTTGGCAATCTCCTCAGGCGTATTAAAATTCATCTTGTGTCCTAACTCGGCCGCAAAACGGGCAAAATCTGCCAATTTTTCAGGGTCAGGAGTATCATGAATACGATAAACAAACGGTATTTCGGTATTATTTTTTTTGCCTTTTTTATGAATGAAAGTGGCGACTTCCCTATTCGCTAAAAGCATAAAATCCTCAACCAACATGTGTGCGTCCTTCCGCTCTTTCACATAGACATCGATTGGCTCACCTGCTTCATTGAGTTTGAATTTAACTTCCTCCGATTCAAACGAAATCGCACCGTGCTCATAGCGTTTATCTCTTAACTTATAGGCCAGTTCGTTTAGTTTCTTCAGTTCAGCAGCATGGTCTCCCTCCCCAGTCTCTAGTACCGTTTGTGCTTCCTCGTAGGTAAATCGCCTGTCCGAATGTGTCACCGTTCTTCCAAACCAACGACTCGTAATTTCATCCTTTTCGTCAAATGTAAATACTGCGGAAAAGGTCAATTTATCCTCATTGGGACGCAAAGAGCATAGTTCATTTGATAACTGCTCAGGAAGCATGGGCAACACCCTATCTACCAAATAAACCGAAGTGGAACGTTTTCTAGCTTCTTCGTCTATGGCAGAACCAGCGGCGACGTAATGACTTACGTCCGCAATATGAATCCCGACCTCATATTTCCCGTCTTCAAAATATTGCAAAGAAAGTGCGTCGTCAAAATCTTTCGCCGTATCAGGGTCGATCGTAAAGGTGAGTATCTGCCGCATATCCCGGCGCTCACCTATTTCGTTTTCGGTGATTGCTGTTTGTAGTTTTTGGGCTTGTGCCATGACTGCAAGAGGAAATTCTAAATTGAATCCATTATTTACCAAAATAGACTTCATCTCCAAATCACTTCCTGCTTCCATACCAAAAACAGACATCACACGCCCCACGGGGCTCTTATTGCTATTTTTACTCCATTCTACTATTTTGACCAATACCTTTTCACCATCTTTTGCCTTCTTGGTTTCGGGTAGTGGTACAAAAACATCAACGGGCATATTGGGATTATCGGGAATCACAAAAGCATACTTTTTAGAAACCCTGATCGTACCGATAAAGTGCTCTGTCGCTCTAGTGACGACCCTAGTAATCACACCTTCTAGTTTTTTGCCTCTACTAAAAGTCACCATAACTTCTACCTTATCTCCATCTAAAGCAGAGTTGAGATTACGAGAAGAGACGAAGATATCTTCCATGTCGTCTTCGCCCGTAACAATGTAAGCAGCTCCCTGCCTAGTCATGTCTACCGTGCCTGTATAAGTTTCATTATCGACTTTTTCAAAAGCAAATTTATTGAGGCGATAACGGTGGTCTTCTGTTTTTAAGAGTTTCTTTTCTTTCGTCAATTCTTCTAGCGCATGATAAAAAGCATCCACGCTCTTATTGATATTTATTTTTTTTGAAAGCTGTTTTGAGTTTAATCTTTTTCTAGGATGGCTTTTATAAAATTTGATGATTTCTTTTTTCAAATCTTTGGCAGAACTGCCTAGTTTGTTTTTCTTTTTTCTCATGTTTCTTTTTGAAAATTATATTAAAGTTGTTGATAGAGGAGAGGAGCAGGAAAGGAAAATAAATTGATAATAATTTAGCGCATCAATCTTTTTTTTAGACGATTGACATCAATAAAAGTCTCGGAACTTGGTTTTTGTTTTAATGGTCTTTATATGTCTATAATTTTACCAGTGGCAAGAAGTTCCACGTTTCTAGCATTACTGCCTTCTGGATTGAATTGGCTTCCATCAGGCTTGGAAGCACCTTCTACTATATACATCAACCAATCATCTTCTATAGTTGTAACTGACTGATACAACAGCCCATCCTTTATTTTAGTTCCACCAATGATTCTTTTATCAATCATTGTCCCATCTTTCTCAAAAGAAACCATCACATATTCATAATTCAAAAGCCCTGCCTTCCAATAGACAATAGCATGAAAATCATGGGTAGCCGGTATTCTGAAACAAGGCACTATTTCCGAAAACTCATCCAGCTCCTCCCCTTCTATATCCGACAAAAATGCGCCGATCATCGGAATGGGCAATGGTTCATTTTCTTTACTGAAGGTATGATGCGTGTCCTCTAAAAGGGCTATGGGCAATTCTATTTCTGGGAATCTATTCAGAAAATCCTCAAATGGGATTTTGAGTTCTTTTTGTTCAGACATGAATTCAAATTAGTTCTCTACAACAATGACATGTGTTTTACGGATAATCACACGGTCTTTCCTGTAACCATGTTTTTTGATATCCACCACAGTTCCATTCACTTTGGTGCTATCTTTCACAATGCCTACTGTTTCGCAATATTCTGGTATTTTATTGATAGGAGCTTCTAGACGAACTACCTTCATTTTTCCTAACAAATCAAGGATAACATTGATTTTATCTTGGTCTGGATACTGGCTCAGTTCTTCTTCGTCAATAGCATTGATTAAAATATAATATAGACCATTCTCGATGTCTTTATTTTCCTTTTGTAAAACCTCCAATTCCTTTTTCAACTCAATAATTTGAGTTTGAGCCTTAATCGCTTTTTTTCTGATATGCGCTATTTCTTCAACCATTATTTACTTGTTTTCAAGCTGAGAAAAATCGTGTCCCCTGGCATCATCCGCCTAGAATTTGTGATATCATTATACTCTTTGACTTGCTTCCAAACCTCAGGGTTGTCAAAAAACATTTTTCCTAAATCATATAAATTATCTCCTTTTTTCATCACATACCGTATCTTCTCTACATTAAATTGTTCGGCTTTAAGTTTACTGAGTTCCGCCTTTAGTGTTTTATTTTCACTTGTCAGTATTTCTAATTGCCTTTTGTCTTCAGAGGGGATAGTCTTGACAGTTGTAGGGACTGTTTTTTTACCACAAGTAAAGTAAATCAGAGGCATCAACATCATGAGCATCAGCATCCAATTTATCTTTCCCTTCGTGGAAGACAATTCCTTCTCAAATTGTTTTTCCATAGATACTAAATCCCCCTCATTTGCGATTTTCTGCTTGATGTTACTAACATAGCGTTCCTCTATTGAATCCAATAAAGTAAACTGTACTAGGTCAGAATCGCATTTGGGGCAAATCGTAGCGAATTCAGATATATTTTGGTGATGGCAAACAGGACAATCCATGAAAAGACCTCTATTTAATACTATGAAGATGAAGTGAAACATCTAATTTCACTTGTAAGTTAAAATTTATTATCAAAAAAATCCATTTACTCGCTCTAAAGGAGATAATATTTCAAAAAGCGATAAATTTGGATTAAAAATTGCTATTATGTATTATGGTTAAATCTTATTTGTTAGGTTAAAATCAATACAGTGTACCAGAAGTTAATCAGTCTTGATATCAAGAGTAATATGGGTAAATTGTGTGAGTAGGTTTTAGGGGCAAGATTTTATTGATAGCTTTCCTTAAAAAATCAATGCATAGCCGCGCTACGTATTTATTTTTTCAAGGAAAACAGCGGTAAAATATTACTACAAAATGCAAGTTGTGTAAAATCAAGTATAATTTAGGAGATCAAAACAGCGTGAATCGTTTTAACGATTTAGCCACGAAAACGGTTAAAACCGTTGAAACGGTAGGCTAGTTAATTTACTTTTATTGATACGCAACTTACATTATAAAACACCCAATCTATTAGACATTATTCTATTTTTGATTTCGGTAAAAACAGTAGACTATAAAAGAATGATTTTCAATCTAATATCTAAAGACTAATTACTAATATCTGATTTTAGAATGAAATCTATTGGCTTGTATTACTTAAGTCCATTTACTTCCCAAACATTGTATTCCATATCATATAAAAGCTTGCTATGCTCAAAGGTTTGTTGAAAGAACGTCGTTGGTTAGTCATTTCAGTTCTTGTGTTTTTTGCGGTTGCCATTTTAATGGATTTTTTGACCAAACCTTCCTCCGAAGTCCAATCCTATGCCGAGTTAGTAGAGCAGTATCTACATGTGCTAGAAAAAGAAGCTGAGGATAATATTAGGGGGGGGGACATTTCTATCAGAAATTTCATCCGACTACAAAACAACATAGATGAAGAAAGCGATTTAAGCGCATATACAGACAAATTATCCAGACTCTCTTCCAGGCCCTATTCTATATCCGTTTACCAAAAAGATTCCTTAGTCTATTGGACTAACAATATGGCCAGCCCGCCAGAAAATGTACTGGCACAAGCCTGTTTAGATTCCGTATTCTTCACCAAATTGAGTAACGGTTATTATGTGGTCAAGAAACGTTGTTTAGAAGAAGCTAGCGACACTTTTTCAATTTACAGCCTTATACCAGTCAAATATAACTATCCAATTGAGACAGAATATCTCTCCAATCGATTTGCCGTTGAAAATGCATCGAGTTTTACCAATCTTGAAGAAGACTGGACAGATTACATTCCGTTCGGAATGGGTACTTCTCTTCCTAAAGAAATAGATATTGCTCAAAATAAAGAAGGAGTCCCCATCCAAACTTTAGATGGACTTACATTATTCCACCTAACCGCTAATGATACATTTACAGGCAAGGGGCAACTATATGCCGTTGTGGGCCTGTATCTCATCGCTTTTCTATTACTAATCTATTTATTGAGTATCATCGGTAGAAAACTAGCTGGTACAGATAAACCTTGGCTTGGTGTTTCTTTCCTTGTTTTAAGCTTACTCGTAGTGAGAGGCATCACTTACGCCTTCCAATATCACGACAAATTTGGAGAACTGTCGTTCTTCAAACGCTTATTCAATGGAAGTTTCCTGACTTATTCCCTAGGCGACTTAATCATCAATATATTTCTCGCCTTTTGGATTGGCGTATTTTTTCATCGTTATTTCAAGCTCCCCAATATCAGCACAAGCCGTCAATCCACCAAAATGCTTTGGGTAAGCTCTGGTTATCTGAGCATCATGCTCGGCCTGCTTGGCATCACCGGGATTGTCCGAAACATGGTTTTGGACTCAGGGATTCCTTTTGATTTTGAAAATATTTTCTCCCTAGATTCTAGCAGCTTTGTATCCGTTATAGGAATCATGGTGCTTCTAGTGGTCTTGTTTTTATTTACACATCGTATCTCTTTTATCATAGCTGACGCCAAACTAGATTTATACGAACGTCTGGCCTGCTTAGGCATTGCCTCCGCGCTCATGATCCCTATTAGTTCTTATGGAATGGGCCTATCTTGGGATCAAGTATGGCAGTTGATTTTATTTTCTATCATCTACATCGTTTCTTTTGATATTTTTGTTGAAAACGAAAAAGCCAATTTTACTTGGATGGTCGTTTGGCTGGTCATTTTTTCCCTATTTTCTTCTTATTTGATTTATCGTTTCAATATTGAAAAAGAAAAAATGAACCGTCTAGAACTAGCTCAAAAGCTAGCCCTAGGCAGGGATGTAGAAATGGAGGGGAAACTGGGCGCTCTGGCGAATCAAATTTTGATAGATGGTAGTTCTTTGACTACTGTAAAAGATAAGAACAAACTTGCAGAGCTAATAGAACGGAACTATGCGATAGACCTGCGGTTTAGCGATTATGATTATCAATTGTCCGCTTTTTATAAAAATAGCCAAAGCCCTCTTTTGAACGAAGAAGGTGATTTCAAAGAAATCCAACTTCAACTCAATCAAGCAAGAGAAACCTCAAAAGGGAATGTCAAATATCTACGCCCCGAAAACTATCTGACAAATTATATTGTCAATTTAGACATTCCAATACAAGGAGCGATAGACGAAAATCTTTTATTGATACTCCATTTTAAAAGAAGACAACGGCAATCTACTAGGGTTTATGCTGCTTTATTTGCTAATGAACGGCAGAGCATCTTTGATAAGTTGTCTGATTACGACTATGCGATTTACCAAAAAGGAGAGCAGGTCGATAAATTTACGGATAATAAAATCACTGACTTTGGGAATACACTAAAGATGACGCTCGTTCCCGATAAAGGAAACTATGCTTTTCAGGAACTGATCAAGGACAATCGCTCCGAGTTATTGTATCACGACACAAACGGAACAGTAGTCATTATAGCTAAAAAACTAGACGAAGCTCTTCGGAAATGGGCTTCCTTGTTTTGTTATTTATTTACCATTTTGATTGGTGTGTTGGTTATCCTCATATTGCTTAATGCTCTGCTTCGGATACTGCCCAATAACGTAGAAGTTTCATTTACACCAGCACCTTCCCTTCGCAACAGGATTCAGTTTTATGTGATCTCTATCATCATCTTTACCTTTATTTTGATTGCCCTCTTTACGGTGAGCTTCAACAATAACGACCAGAACGTTTATCACTCCAAGCGTTCCCAACGTAAATCGGAAGCAGCGCTAAAAGATGCTCGCCTTTATATGCGCTTATTGGATATTACGCCCGACTCCACCAAAAGGATGACTCGATTAGCGAAAGATTTATCCAAAATCCATAAAATGGACATCAACGTCTATGATTTGGATGGGTTTTTAATCGCTTCTTCAGAAGATGATGTTTTCAAAAGAGGTTTGGTAGAACCAAGAATGAGCGGGGAAGCTTTCTTAAAACTATTACGCCAAGGAAAGGACGAATCCCTAGAAGAAGAACGAGTAGGTAATCTAATATATAACTCCACCTACGTACCCGTCACCAACGAAAAAGACGAGTTAGTGGCTTATTTTGGCTTGCCGTACTACTCTAAACAAACCAACCTGAGGGAAGACACTTCCGCCTTTATGAGTTCGCTGCTGAATCTATATGTCTTCCTCTTGATTATTGCAGGTGCGATTGCGATTTTCATTGCCAACTCTATTACGAGACCTTTATCTGTAATCGGGGAGAAACTGAAACTCGTCAAAATTGGAAAACGTAATGAGCCACTGGAATGGAGCACACAGGATGAGCTAGGGGATTTGATTGCAGAGTACAATAAGATGATTGTCAAATTGGAAAACTCCGCCCAATTGCTAGCCTCATCCGAGCGGGAATCAGCCTGGAGAGAAATGGCGAAACAAGTAGCCCACGAGATTAAAAACCCGCTGACACCGATGAAGTTGAGCATCCAGTATTTGCAGCACGCTTATCGCTCCAACCCAGAAAATATCGAACCGATGCTGAAGCGGGTTTCTCATACCTTGATTGAGCAGATTGATAACCTCTCGCAAATTGCAACAGAGTTTTCCAACTTCGCCAAAATGCCACGGGCCGAAAACGAAAAATTCCCTATCAATCAATTGGTTTCCTCTGTCTATGATTTGTTCAGCGAACGGGAGGACATGGATATTACTCTAGAGATTCAAAATGTCCAAGATTACTTCATTTTTGCTGATAAGAACCAGTTGATGCGGGTATTCAATAACTTGATTAAAAATGCGATTCAAGCGATACCAGACGACCGCAAAGGAAACATCCAAGTGTACTTATCCAAAAACGAGGAAGACATGGCAGTGGTCGAGGTACAAGATAACGGGGTCGGTATCCCCGAAAAAATGCGAGAATTTGTCTTCGTACCCAATTTCACCACCAAAAACTCTGGTACAGGGCTAGGGCTAGCGATTTCAAAAAGTATCATAGATTCTTTGGAAGGGAATATTTATTTTGAAACAAAAGTAGATGTCGGGACAAGGTTTTATGTAGAAATTCCGCTAGTAAAAGAAGAAGAGATCATTCAAGAAAGTATAGAAGTTTAAACCTCTATTTTAATCGTGTCCACAATCCCAGCAATTTTGTGTAAATTGTTGGGATTGTTGCATATAGAACTATTCCAATGAATCTAAAACTTCGCCTTGTACTCTTCGTTCAAAATTATATTGAGCCCAAACAAGATTTTGAGAGATTGACTGCTGCCCAATTCAGAGCAGCCAATGAGCTACAGCGTAAGAAGATAACTTCCTTTGTAGAATTGCCTCCTGAGGAAATGATTTCTGTTCAAGACAAAAAGGTTGAAATGCGAGATGGTGCTTCAATCCCTGTTCGCATCTATAAGCCTAGCGACAAAGAGCATCTTCCTGTGTTTATTTATTTTCATGGTGGGGGCTTTGCGACGCGCAGTATTGACTCTCATGATAGGCTTTGCCGACGCTTGGCCAAGCACAACGATATGCTCGTCGTCAATGTAGGTTATCGTCTAGCACCAGAATACAAATTCCCCATCCCACACCAAGATTGCTATGACGCCACCGTCTGGATCGCTGAAAATACGGCTTCGCTAGGCGGGAATCCCGCTAAAATTGTCGTAGGGGGTGATAGTGCTGGCGGGAACTTGGCTACTGTTGTTTGTTTGCTAGCCAGAGACAACAATGGGCCAAATATTGCTGCACAAGTACTGATTTACCCAGTAACTGACGCTAGGATGGGCTTCCCTTCCATCGATAAATTTGCGAAAGGTTATTTCTTGACCAAACGGATGATGCAGTGGTTTGTGGATGCTTATTGCGGTCAGCCAGAGGATATATTAAACCCCTTGATGTCGCCCTATTTGATGGAAGACTTGAGCAACCTCCCCCCTGCTTATGTCTCCACCGCCGAGTATGACCCACTCAAAGACGAAGGGGCGGCTTACGCCAAACGTTTACGGGCTGCAAACAATGAAGTCTTCTATAAAGATTATAAAGGTGTCATTCATGGTTTTATGAGTATCCCTAAGATTACCCCCAAAGAGACAAGACAAGCCAATGAGGATATTCGAGCGTTTTTAAAAGAGATTGTGTTGAACGAAAGAGGATGAGGGTGTAACAATATAAATTCCAATCCTCTGTTTGCCTTTCAGTGGGATAGTTCACTATCACGGTGTCAAATTTCATCAAATTGTATCGTGTGTATCGTCCTAAAATGGATTGACTCCTAATGCCCTCCTCCATCTTCCTCCCTACCCCTTCATCTCTTCATCAATAATCAAGGCCTCTTGGATAATTTCATACAAGGTATCTCTGTGAATATCTTCCACTTTGTAAATACTGATACCGCCGACTTGTTTCCTGTCTTTCATATCGATCAAGCCCTGTGCGTTGGATAGATATTTGCCTTGCAAGAAAGCAAGCTCAATGCCGTCTGCTTTGATTGGATTCAAGTAGCAAATCCAAGAGTGGTGGTAGTAAAAAGGGATTTTATACCTGATTTTGGCCCCTAAAGCTAGTTCTTCTGCTAATATTTGGTGTAGGTACAATAGTATCGCCCGTTGTTGTCCGCTTTTACTGTATAGGAAGTTTTCTATATTTGGATTCATCTTTTGTTTTTTTCCTTTATCTCTCTTGTCATTTCTCCCTTCGGTCGAAATGACAAGAGAGATAAATCAAATTCTCAAAACAGATTTCGTATCTTTCATCAAAATAAGTCCGATGCCTACTCCTTCCTTCAAAGATAAAACGATTGTCATAACTGGTGCTGCTTCAGGTATTGGAAAAGCAACAGCGATATTGCTTGCTACCCAAGGCGCTCATCTAGCAATCAGTGATGTCGATGAACAAGGACTAAACCAAACAGCTGAAATATGTCGAGCAAAAGGGGTTGATGTACACCATTGCTACCACGATGTTTCCAAAAAAGAAAATTGGGTGATTTATGTAGAAAAAGTCCTAGGATATTTCGGCTCGGTGGATGGCATATTGAACAATGCAGGTCTATCCGTCAATGCGAGGATAGACGAGCAGCCAGACGAAGATTTTGAGCGGGTCATGAACGTCAATTTTTGGGGAATGGTCTGGGGCAC
>JAHDBO010000010.1 GCA_020630355.1 Saprospiraceae bacterium | reverse complement strand
TTTTATGTATAATTGTTAGTAACATACTTTGAATACGCACTATCCCATTTTATTAAATATTTTATTTTTAATAGAACAGCACTAACGCTGCCAAGCTTCTATGATGAAAACGACATTGTTTCAAACGTCTTTATTTTCAATATTGCCGCTAGGCATCTTGTGTTTTAACTTTTTAAATGTTGGTCCTGCTACTAATGCAGGCAAAAATAACATATCCCCGCAAGATTCCTATCAATTCCACCAATGTAGCCAAACATGTACCTCGGTGCATGATGAAGGGAAAGCTATTCCCTTTGGCAGAATGCTAGCAAAGGATGTCCTAAAAGCGAAACCTAATTATAGGCTTCGAACGATTACTATCGATGCTGGTCATGGTGGTCGGGATAAGGGCTCAAATGGTAAAGGGTACAAGGAAAAAAACATCACACTTTCGGCAGCACTAGAATTGGGCACACTCATAAAGACGTATTATCCAGAGATAAAGGTTGTCTATACACGCCAATCGGACAAATTTATTTCTTTGAATAAACGAGCAGCTATCGCGAATAATAGCAATTCGGATTTATTTATCTCGCTCCATTGCAATGCACTGCCTAAAAATACACGTGTCAACGGTTCTGAAACCTATGTGTTGGGTTTGCACAAAAGCAAAGAAAACCTCGAAGTGGTTAAGCGAGAAAATGAGTCTATTTTTTTAGAAGAAGATTACCAAACTAAGTACAGTTGGTTGAATCCTAATTCGACAGAAGGGCATATTCTATCAGAAATAGACCAGAGTAATTCTTTGGAGCAAAGTATTTTATTGGCTTCAAAAATAGAAAAGCAATTACAATCAGGGACCTCGATCAAGAAAAGCAGAGGGGTCAAACAAGCAGGTTTTGTAGTACTGAAAGCGACTTCGATGCCTAGTGTATTGGTTGAGATGGGCTATTTGAGTAATTTTAGAGATAGAAAATATTTAAATTCTAAAGAAGGACAAAAACAAGTTGCTGCTTCCATTTTAAATGCGCTTTCTGAATATAAACAGGAAATAGAAACTGGAGAAACAACTAGGGTAATTGTAGTAAAAGACAAAAAAGTCAAAAATAAAATCCCACCGACCACGTCTCGGAAAAAACAGATAACTGATGTTCACCCTGTAATGGATAAGGCAGTGGTTGAATTGAAAATCCAGCTAGCTGCCTCACAAACTGAATTAAAAAGAACGGAAAGGAAATGGCAAGCGGTTAAAGACGTCAGTCAAATACTGGAAAACGGTGTGTTTAAGTACGTGACAAATAGTTATTTTGATCTCCCCAAAGCAAAAAAGAGACTGGCAGTTTTGAAAAGAATCGGGTTTAAAGATGCCTTCATTGTTGCCTACAAAAATGGATATAAAGTACCCGTTAAAGAAGCGTATTTTCATATAAAGCCGTAATGAAATCCTGAAAAATGTCATTTGCTAGACCAAATGATTCTATAAATACAATCCATAAAAACAATATTTTATTTGGTGTGTTTCTACTAGAAGATGTGATTGTTGGGAAGGTGATTGCTTAGTTTTGTAATAACAAAAGATCGAAATCTAATAGAAAAAGGGGTTATTCTCCCCTTTTTGTTTAAAATTAAGTTAAATTATAAAGGAGTTTTAAGACTTCTCCCATCAAAATAGCGTTTTAAAAGCTAAAGTATTCTCTATGCGCACCTGTATTGTTTATATTGTTTTCTTAGTAATGATTGGGGTTTCCACTCAAGGATATGCTCAAGATTTGCCTGGGCGCGCACCCAATATAGAGACTATCCCTTCTGGTTCTTACATTATCCCGATGGATGATACCTATCAATCCAATGGAGCGGGGCAATATGTGCTCACTGCTTACGGGCTGGTTTATGCGCTTCTAAATAATGATATTCCTGTAAAATGGGTCATAAAATCTGGAAAAGAACGCAACGATGTAGATTTTTCGGCATTATGTGCCCGTAAGTACCCTACCGAACTAGATGAGATAATGGCTTCTTTTAGACATGGTGCTTTTGTCGTTAGTGTAGATGATTTGGAAACCAACTCCTGTATCAATGGTACAAGCAGCAGCCAAAACACAGTTGATGATTTAATCCAACGCTCTTTCAGAGCGGTGCAGGTTTACGAACTACGAGAAAATGTGGATGTAGATGTAGCGCATACGCTTCAGTTTGCACCCAAAATAGCCGTTTTGACGGATGGAGAATGGGAGGAAGAACACAGGGCTATCTTCAGATTGGCGGGAATACCTTTCACGGGTATCGGGAGTGCCGAGTTTTTTCAAGATTATTCCTGCTACACTTATATAACACAGCCGCACCTAGAGATTATCACGAACTCTAGTTATATACCTAGCCTCCGTGATTTTCTAGAAAATGGAGGTAATTTCTTAGCTCAATGTAGCAGTGTAGGGGCTTTTGAGAATGCAGGACTTTTTCAAACCACTTCAGGGGTCTTGTTTGGAACAGCTGAGAATAATAATATTGGCTATGTATTTAGCAATAATGAAATGCCCATTATTCAAGTTACTGGAGAAATAGATAGAGGCTATTATGGTACATTATCTAATTATTGGCTAAGAGGTTCTAGTAATTATCACCCATATAGCTACACCGTCTTGGAAAATCAAGCTGGACGCACCGTAATGTCTGTCGCAGATGTCAATGGCGCAGTGACAGGTGGTAATGTTATCTATCTAGGTGGACATGGTGCCACTACTTTTAGACCTGCTATATCAGGACCTTCCCTCCAAGTGATGCAGATGGTACTTAATGGTGCGTTTATTCCTAGCAATGTGGCTTTTGCTTGTGCTGGTGTAGACCAATGTATCTGCGAAGACGACAGTGTGATACTTGGATGTAGTGGGGCTTCTAATTCATTGGTTTATAATTGGTCTCCCTCTGAAGGTTTGAGTTGTACAGATTGCCCTAACCCAATTGCATCACCAAGTACAACGATGACGTACACCTTGACAGTAAGCAACGGACCGAGTGGTTCTTGTTCTCAAGACGAGGTGACTGTAAATGTAATCGAAGTACCCGAAGTAGATTTGTTGTTTGAGGTTTGTCCAGGGGAGAGTGTCTTGTATAATGGAGATGAAATATTTAGTGGAAACACAGTACAGTATATTTTTCAGGCAGGTAACGACTGTGACTCTCTGGTCAATGTCGAAGTTCGAGCTTTTGATATTTCATTTGATACCCTAGACTTTGTGTCTTGCGACGGTTCTTTAATCGAGTACAATGGAGATATGCTTCCTGCTGGCACACTTCGGGACTATATTTTCACAGACACCAATGGTTGTGACTCAACGGTCACAGTTCGGGTACGTACCTTTTACTCTCAAGCCTTAGATTTTAAGGTTTGTAGTGACGATGAGATTGAATACAATGGCGACACGCTAGAACCAGGCTCGACGACAGTCTATACTTTTAAAGCCGAAGATGGCTGCGATTCGATAGTGACCGTTCGGGTCAATCAAACCGAAATTGATGCAGATTTGAATGTCGAGGATGTGAGTTGTTTTGGTTTTGATGATGGACAAATTGTAGCTAGCAATCCAGTGGGAGGGGTAAATCCTATCCAGTATTCTTTGGATAATATCAACTTCTCATCAGATAGCACCTTTGTTGATTTATCTCCTGGAGATTATCAAATCTACTTTTTAGATGCCAATAATTGTTTGGACTCTATGAGTTTTTCGATTAATGAAGCACAAGACTGGAGCATTGCAGTATCTGCCAGTGAAGACACGATCATAGCAGGAACGACTACGACCTTGTTTTCTTCTACCGATTATATCGGAACCTTAGTTTATAGTTGGTCGCCTAGTAGCACTTTGTTTTGTGCCGATTGTCCCAACCCTGATGCTAATCCTATTCGAACGACAACTTATACCCTCACGGCAACGGATGAAAGTGGATGTGTACAGACGGAGGATATTACAATAGAAGTATTGCGTACTATGACATTTCTACCCAATGTATTCACTCCAAACGGAGACCAAATTAACGATACGTTTTTTCCTGAGTTCAGAGGGGAGATTGAAAGTACTCAATTGTCCATATTTGACCGTTGGGGGGGATTACTGTATTATAGTGAAGACCCTTACAATAATGCTTGGGATGGCAATTATCGTGGACAACCATTAATGCAAGGCGTCTATGTTTATCACATCAAAACCGTCTTCAAATCAGGTTATATCGAGAATCTATCTGGGGATGTGACCCTGCTCCGTTAATTGATTGATTCCTGTTTTGATAATGTCAAGAAGCAAATCAATATCTTTTTGGTGTGTCCTGAAAACTAGGACCGCTACCCTAATCCAGAATGTACCATCTATTGTTGTGGATGAGAGGAATATCCGACCATCCTGTTTGATATATTCAAGTAGTTTTTGATTGATGCCATTGTCCTTCTCATTAGAAATGCTATATCTGAACATTGTAATAGAGAGTTCAGGAAATGGTCCTGTTTCAAATCCTGTAATCTCATTTATTTTATAATAAAAATACTGCGCTAGTAAGATTTTTTCTTGAAGGGCTGCTTCAAAAGGAGCTGTTCCGAATAATTGTAATGGAAACCACATCCTCAAACCCCGGAAATGCTTAGTAAGCTCAGGAGAAACATCGGCGGGAGAAATTTGGTTGGTATCAACATAAGAATCCTGCATATAATCCGCTAAGTAATAATGAGATTTCAAAGCAGCTTTAGCATCTTTGATGAGGATAGTTCCCGTACCAAAGGGCAGAAATAGGCTTTTATGAGGGTCTAGCGTAATTGAATCTGCATGCTCTATTCCTAGGAAATATTTGGAACAACTTTCTACCAATTTGAAGAATCCACCATAAGCAGCATCGACATGAAACCACAGTCTATTCTTAGAAGCAATAGCACCAATTTGTGCTATATCATCGACCGCCCCTGTATTAGTTGTACCTAAAGAGGCATTTACAAAAAATGGCTGTAAACCCTCCGCTCGGTCTCCTTGTATCTGGGCAGCTAGTGCTTTGGTATCCATTTGGAAACGATTATTCACAGGGATGTACCTCAATATTCCTTCTGCCATACCTGCAATTCTTATCGCTTTTTGAAGGGAATGGTGCGTTTGCTCCGTGAGGTAAAAAACCGACCTATGATAATCCGCTGCTTTCAGTCCCTTAGCGTCTCTAGCCGAAACAATGGCAATTAGATTCGAAATAGAACCACCCGAAGTCAAATTCCCAACGCTAGTTGGGGGGAACCCCATCAAATCACACATCCACCGAATCAAGGTGTTCTCAATATTGACAGCCCCGGGGGCAGCATAATAAATACCTGCATACCGATTGCTGACTGCAGCCAGATAATCTCCGAGTGCCGAAGGGTATATCCCTCCTCCTGGGATGTACCCTAAATGACCCTGTGACGCTGCATTGATGCCCTCCTCCATAACAGATGACTGATAGTCCTTTAGTAGGTCATGGATGTGAATGCCTTCTTTGGGTATACTTGATAAGGAATTTTCTGCCTGTTTCTCTCTTTGATAATAGGCTTTTTCGGTTTTGAGCGTTTCTAGAAAATTATTCGTGTATTCTTCGACTGCTGTCTGCCATTGTACTCTAATCCCTTGAGGCGGATTTAGTAATGATGATTTTCGTTCAAGCGATTTTAGCCTTTCGGCTAGTGTATGTAGTGCGTCGGTACTCATTTTGCTCATAATTGTCCCAAAGGTAACCGAAAAATAGTCCATTCTGTTTTAGACAATCCTAGTGTCTCGTCGTTTGACCCTCAGAAAATGTTGTTGGTCATAATTAACCCTTCAAGCCCAAAAATGACCCGTCGTTGAACATCCTGTTTTTGTCGTTTGGCGATAATCGCTCCCTGCCGCTTCTGACCACCCTAAATTTGACATATAATCAATCACAAACGGGTGACACAATTTTTAAAACCCCTAAAACTTTATTGTTATGACAACCTTGACTTACGCTAAAAACTTCAGATTGGCAATCATTATCCTAGCCGCTTTCTTGCTTTCTTTTTCTGTGATGGCTCAAAGCCCCTGCTCCGATTGCATCGTAAGATGGGATGCTGGCGCAGGTTGGGAAGCGAACGGTGCCATCAACGAATCGCCAGCTACGGGAGACCCTGCGGGGATTGTTGCTTGTGCGAGTGCCGCCGCTACCCAATCCAATATCGGTCCTTCTTGTACTTATGATGCGAGCATGTTTGACCTCCCAGCTTTGACCAATTGTATCAACCCTGACACGGGAGAGGGTGTTGCTTTGACACTTCCAGTTGACGGACAGCCTATCACTTGGTTTCAGTTTGATGTCAGACCCAATGCAGGTGCTTTTGACTTTCAGGTTATCGGTGGTCCTGACAATATCGGATGGGCACTATTCTATAGCAATAAGCCGACAACCGAATACAACACCAATGGTTTGACGGGCGACTGTGGCGATTTGACTTACGATATTTGTGGCTCTAACTTTAATGGCTGGGCGGGCGACCCGTTCATCACGCCTACTATCAACAAGGCGACCAACTACTACATCATGGTCTGGGACCAAGACGCAACGACCAAGGGCGGCGACTTCAGCTTCAACTTCAAGGCAAGATATGGCTGTGGCGAATTGACCGACCCATGTAGTGTGAGCATTACTTCTGAGCCAGAGTTTGATTGCGATGAAGTGGCGAACACTTATACCGTGAGCTACCAATTTACAGCAGCCAATGGTGATTTTGCCATCGTGGACAACACGGGGATGGCAATCGAGGCACACTTTACGCCTTCCTCCACTTTTTCAGGAGGAACGACTTCCGCTCCAACAACAGGTACGGTATCCGTAACTTACCCAATGGAGACGGATTACAACTTCAATATAGACGGACCGACCAACTGCGACGTGGTAGGTATAACAGGCACGCCGCTTTGCGTAGTAGCACCAGTGGAAATGGCATACTTTGAGGCAAGCTGCACGGGTGAGGAAGTGGAATTGGAGTGGGCAACGGCCACCGAAATCAACAACGCCTACTTCTTGGTTGAAAGAGGCAACGATGGTAGAAACTACTCGACTATCGGTAAAATCGAAGGCGTGGGCAACAGCACGGATATCGTCGAATACAGCTTTGTCGATGAGGCACCAAGGGGCAACGTATTGTACTACCGCCTAAAGCAAGTGGATTTTGATGGTACTTTTGAATACACGGACGTAGTGACTGTTAGCCAGTGTGGCAAAGCAAAGGTAGCTGTAAATCTTTTCCCGAACCCGACCGTAGACAGAGTGACCATCGACATGGGCATACAAGAAGAAAATACAAGCATCAATGTAATGGACATCACTGGAAAAGTAATGATGAGCACGGAAATAGCAGCTGGAGAAAACCAAAAGCAATTGGAGGTAGCACACTTACCAGCAGGGACATACATCGTCAATATAGGAGGGGCACAACCACAAGCAAAGAAATTTGTGAAGCAGGGTGCTGCTTTCTAATGTTTTGACAACAAGGTTTTAAAACTAATCGATTTAACAGCTCCTACGCAGTAAGCGTGGGGGCTGTTTTTAATTCTCTCTGTTCAGCATTTGATTCGCTAAACTAATTAACCGCTCTTTTCTTGCTTTGTCGATGCTTATTTGATTCAAATAAAAGAAAGCCTTATTTTGATATTCCTTTTGGAGCTTTTGGGCTGCATCCAATACACCGCTCTGCTTGAAAATAGCTTTTACCCGTTCAATTTTCGAGGCCTCTTCTACTTCTGTTTTTGAGAACCAATCTTTCAACTCAGTTTTATCTGCATCCGAAGCCATTTCTAAAGCTTTTAGATATAGATAGGTTTTTTTGTTCTGAATAATATCGCCTCCGACCTTTTTGCCAAATTTTTCAGGGTCGCCAAAAGCATCTAGGATATCGTCTTGTAATTGAAAAGCTAAACCTACATTTCGACCAAACTCGTAGACGTGTTCTGCGTCTTGTTCGCTTGCTCCTGTGATTAAAGCCCCAATTTGCATACCGCCAGCTAATAGAACAGATGTTTTGAGCTCTATCATTTTTAGGTAAGCTTTTATTGTGACATCACTTTGGGTTTCAAAATTCATATCATACTGCTGCCCTTCACAAACTTCAATTGCTGTTTTATTGAATATTTCCAGGATGCGATGCAGTTTGGATTTGTCTGAAAGCCCATTCAGATACTGGTATGCGTAAATCAACATCACGTCGCCAGAAAGGATTCCAGTATTGACATTGTACTTGTGATGAACTGTCGGTTTCCCCCTCCTTAGAGGTGCCTCGTCCATAATATCGTCATGTAATAAAGTGAAATTATGGAATACCTCTACGGCAAAGGCAGCCGGAAGCGCACCTTCTATGTCATCTTTAAAGAGATTGGCAGCCATTAGCAATAAGGCCGGACGTAATCTTTTTCCACCTATGCTCAGAATGTAATTAACCGGGGCATATAACGCTTGAGGTGTCTGATTAAAGGTATGTTCGTTTAAATAGGTTTGAAATTTATCTTGAATCTCGATTAGAGTATACATGGTTCGTCTGTTATTTGATGGTGCTAAAGATAGTATTTATGAAAATGGGCAAAAAATGAAAATAGTTTTAAATAGGTATGAATATTTTCAATATGCTGTAAAACAGCTTGTTAGGGTATTTTTGAAAATGAGAATAACTTATGTCACAAATTTTAACGTTAATTATAATCAGTGTTAGTGAAATTTAAATTGAAAACATAGTTTATTTGTGTTGTATTTTCTATCCCAATACAAAAGCACACCATTCTTTTTTCATCTCTTCCATATACCACAAGAATTAGAACGATATGATAGATTCTAATGATGGGTTATTTATTTCTAAAAACAAATCTATGTCTTTTTCAAAACTAGTCTTTTTGTGTGCAGGGGTATGCCTCCCCTTTTTTGGGTTAATGGCACAAGAAAAGGAGGCGCTCTTGATGGATTCTGTAAATCATGCACCCAAAATAAAAGTAACTATCCTCTCTGCAACAGCTTTGGATAATGATGCGAATTGTGGAGATAGAACGATGTTTGAGTTTTATTCGAAAGTGTATATAAATGGGAATGTAAAACATTCCACTATAGCAAAAGGAACGCAAATTAATCCTAATTGGACGTTTGAAGGACTCCAATCAAAAACAGGTAAAAACGAGGTCAGGATCTGGTTGTTTGACCAAGACAAAATGGGGTGTGGAAACAGGGACGATGTGGTAGATATTACTCCTGAAGGCATTGAATCTGGTTTGATATTAAGCATAGACAATACGATGGGCAGGATTTATCAATTGGTTGAGCAAGCGATACAAGAAGACCTGGTCGTATCACCAAGATTAAAGCTTGGTATCTTTGGATATCATTATTCTAATACAAAAAAAGAACGCCCTGTAAAAAAAGAATATAAATTATTGGGTAACTTAAATGAAACAATCGAAAGTGTAGGGAATGAGGATATAGGCGATTATTTTTTTCAGCGTGGACAAATCAAATTCAAGATAGAACTACTTTAGCACTGTTTTAAAAGGAGTTTTTTTATTAGCTTTGCAGTCCATTAAATTGTAATAGTTATGGCAAATGAAAATTCATCTACACTGACTGACTGGGGCTTCTTTTTTGCAGCCTTAATCCTCACTATATTGTTACTCATTTTTCTTACAGAGTGGTTTTGGTTAGGCTTACCATTTCTCCTTACGTTCTTTGTGAGAGGAATGCGCTGGATGTAGTCACTAGGTTTAGACAAGCTCTTATTCCGAAATCTGATTGTAGATATTGGTATATACCATACTCAACCAAAAGTCACTTCGTAATATACCGAGTTCGCTAAAACGAGAATAGGATAGCGTCTAATATCAAAAATTTCTTTTTATAAAGACAAATTTCGAAAGCTGAAGAAAGCCCTATATGCTCTCTTTAGCTTTTTTGTTGTCTCGATAAGGAGCATAAGAAAATCCCACCCGACTTTGTGTCGGGTGGGATTTTTAGTTTCCATTTTATAGCGAATCTTATTGTCCGTATCCTGTATTTCTAACAGCTGCGTTAGCATCAATAGCACCCCATCCAAAGTTGCCATTTCTGCTAGGGTATAAAGCAGATGCGTTTTTCATTCTTTGCAGTACAGTTGATCTTGACATACTTGGGTTGGTTGCCCAGATCAAGGCTGCGATACCAGCAGTAGAAGCGGTTGCACAAGAAGAACCACCTACTCTAGCAGGTTGATTATTGTTCATAGATAATGTCAATGCCGTTCTACCTGTATCACTATTTCTCTGCATCACATATACGAAATCTACTTTGCTACCATCGTGGCAAGTATCACATCTTTTGTATGGCGTGCCACCTGAATCTCTAACACCAGTGACAGCAATAGTTTCACTCATATTGGCAGGGAAAATCACACCATACCAGCTTGTCCAAGTCAAAGAAGTGCCTGCCGCAGAGATAAGCATCTTACCTCTGTTATAAGCATATCTAACGGCATCTTTCACCTGGCCGCTAGAGAATACATCTCCGATTGACATGCTGATTACTTTTACGTCGCTTCTATTGCCCAAAGCAACCAAAGCATCAGATACACCATCTTTTTCACTTCCTCCGTTGATGATAACATCCGTCGTACCTCTATACGATACTAAGTTTGCATTGTATGCCACACCGATTGCATTGCCTTCGTTACTTCTAGGGGCGGCAATCAATCCTGCCATCTGCGTACCATGTCCACATTGGTCATTTGGACTGTCTAAGCTCTTCCACCACCAAGAACCCGAGTAATGAGTACTTCTTCGGTCAATGAATCTGCCAGAGGAGTAGCCGTCATTAAATTTATACCCTAATTTATCTTGACTATAAGATACACCAGAATCAATCAACCCCACTGAAATGCCTTGACCAGTACTAGTTGACCAAGCGTCATCTACATTGGCATACTCTTGCGCCCAAGATTTTTTAGAACCAGGAGCGATTGTTTCAAAATCAGCCGCTTCGATACTATAATCAGGACTATAGCCACATCCTGAATCACTTCTCACGCCACCCTCGACTGCATCGTAAGAGGCTGGTTCAACATAACGAACCATATCGAATGCTCTCATGGCTTCAATTGTTTTGATGTTCTTCACAACAATCTGGAAATATGGCAATGTTTCACTTTCTGAAATAAGAATGTCTTCCAGTTTCAATGGTGTTTCACTAATCTCATTTTCTAAAGCTAATATTCTGTTTTGAATAGTTGCTTTAGCTTCTTGCCAAGCTGGGGCATCGATGTCTATGTCCTGAATCGTTCTATCAATATTTCCTACATCGGCTGGTTTGTAACCTAAGGATACACTATTGTCACTTTGTTCCAATGCACTGAATACAGTGAAGGCGTCTACATCAGACCATTCAAACTCACCTTTAGATTCTATAATAGCAATCGCTGTTTTGTTGATCTCGGATTTAGTTAGAACGACTCTTTGTTCTGATAGGTCATTATTTTGGTTTGTTGGTGCTACCAATTGCTCATCAGAACAGCTAGTAATGAGCAAAAGCGTGGCTAGTAAAAATAAGAAGGAGATTCTCATTTTAATTTAATTTTATGGTTTAATAAAAAGGATTGTATCTTGATTGATACAAGTAGAGTGATTATTCTGTGTAGTTAGTTAGGAACT
The DNA here is from genome assembly GCA_020630355.1 of Saprospiraceae bacterium. Taxonomy (GTDB): domain Bacteria; phylum Bacteroidota; class Bacteroidia; order Chitinophagales; family Saprospiraceae; genus JAHDBJ01. The sequence goes on along the minus strand of JAHDBO010000010.1, from coordinate 6,263 downwards.
CATCTGATTTCTTACAATAGAATGAGGGGCTCTTCGAAAAGCTATACAAATATACGGCGAGAATTTACACTTTAAAATATTTAGCGAATTTTCGCTATTGTGTAAATTGAAAATTGGTCTTAATAAATATTAAGTTTAAAATATTGATTATCATATTGTTGTGTGAGTTAGTGTGTTTTTTTGTTTTTAAAAATAAAAAATAATAATATCTGTAAAACCCATCGTGAGGCATTTGTAGACCAATTTTTTAAGATATTTTGTTTCGCTTGTTCATTAGAAGTATCTTGTAAAGAATATTTTTCGACACAAAACTATGTTCACAATCATTTTTGTCATTGTCTCTGCACTCTTGCTTTCTGCCCTGTTTTCAGGGATGGAAATCGCTTTTATTTCTGCTAACAAACTAAACATAGAGCTCAAAAAAAATAAAGGGACGAAACGAGGAAAAATCTTAGCTCGTTTTTATGAAGCACCTGCTGATTTTTTGAGTACGATGCTGGTTGGAAACAATATCGCTCTGGTCGTTTTTACTTCTTTAATGGCAAAGGCTCTAGAAGAGAATATTGATAACTGGCTCAATCCAGTGATACAAGACAGTTTTTTTGATAGCCCTTTGAGTCCTCTATTCATATTGACTTTGATAACGACCTTAGTTGTCTTGATTTTTGGAGAGTTTTTACCCAAAATTTTCTTTCGATTGTTTGCGGATAGGATTTTGTATTTCATGGCCTATCCTTTGTATTACATCAAGTTCTTGCTTCGACCGATTTCCCTTATTATGGTCAAATTGTCGAATAGGGTATTGAGACTATTTGTGAAAACACCTGCCGAGTCAACAGAACAAGCCTTTACTAGGTTGGATTTAGAAGAGTTTGTTCTCTCCACACAGACTGGAGAAGAAGAACAGTCCATCGATACAGAAATGTTTGGGAATGCGCTTCACCTCAAAAAAACAAAGGTTAAAGATTGCATGGTGCCTCGTACGGAAATAAAAGCAGTCGATATTAAAGACACCATCGAAGATGCTAAACAAATTTTCGTAGAGTCGAGCGTCTCTAAAATTTTGGTTTATGAGGAGACAATAGACGAAGTCCTAGGCTATGTCCATCACCAACAACTTTGGCAAAAACCAAAAAATATCAAGCAAATTCTTCTAGAAATACCTATTGTGCCCGAGGTGATGCCAGCGCTTTCCTTGATGAATAAATTCATCGCTGAACATATAAGCATCGCCTGTGTCGTTGATGAGTTTGGAGGAACGGCGGGAATTATCACGCTAGAAGACATCCTTGAAGAAATTTTCGGAGAAATCGAAGATGAACATGACCAAGAAGAACATATCGAGCAGCAAATTTCTGATACAGCATTCCGTTTTTCTGGCCGGCTGGAAGTAGATTACCTGAACGAGAAATATAACCTCGCCATTCCTGAAGGCGATTATCACACACTTTCGGGTTACATCGTGATGACTACTGGCGAAATCCCCGAACAAGGAAAAACCATCATTTTGGATAACTATCGGTTTGAGATGGAAATGGTGAGCGATAGAAAAATCGAAACGATACGCATTTATCTCCCAGAGTCTAGTAAGGGTATGGATAGCTAATACAACCAGATGAAAGAGCGGCTATATCATATTGCGTATTCTTTTCCAGTGCAACTGCTCCTTTTGCACTTGCGCAACCATCTGTTGTTACTCTCTACTTGGATTCTTACCCTGCTGCTGCTTTTGGGTGCTATCGGAGATGCTTTTGGGGTTCGTTATCTTTTTTTGACACCTGAATACCTCTCTAGAATCGATTTTTGGAGCTTCTTTCTGGTAGGCTTGGCTTTTGGAGGTTTCTTTATGGCATGGAATCTCGCCTCTTATATATTGAGTAGCCATTATTTCCCTTTTTTAGCATCTATGGAAAGACCCTTCACCAAGTTTTGTGTCAACAATTTTGTTATCCCTTCTGCCTTTATCCTCGTTTACCTCTCATCAATGGTTGGGCTTCAATGGAATTATGAATATTGGGAGGCCAACACCATTTTTTTAAATGGTCTCGGCTTTATAGCAGGACTAGGTTGTTCTATTATGGTTTTTGCGGTTTATTTTACCTATACGAATAAGGATATTTTTTCTTTTATAAAAAAGAGAAAAAGACGGCTACCGCCCAACTTGGCCCGTCGGTTGGCACCAGGTAGGAGAGGTTTGCGCTACCACGACGACATGGTGAAAAGCAATCGTACTTGGATCGTAAAAACCTATCTCAACGAATCTTTCCAGCCCCGCCTTGTCAGGAGTGTTGCCCATTACGATAATAAGTTGTTGATGAAGGTTTTCAAACAAAACCATACCAACGCACTCCTCGTCATGCTTTTTAGTATCTTTCTGCTCCTTGGGACGGGCTATATGATTGATCACCCCTGGTTTCGGATTCCAGCGGCAGCCAGTTATTTTATTTTGATGGCAATGCTGGTGTCCATCGGTGGCTCGGTTATTTATTGGTTACAGCATTGGCGGGTGTTGTTTATCATCGTTTTTCTCGTGGGGCTTAATGCGGCGACCAAGTACGAGCGTTTTAGCCATACCAATAAAGCTTATGGTCTGGATTATTCGGTGGCTGCCGCCAAATACACGGACAGCAATTTAAGTCGCATTAGTGCCCCTGACATATTGGCCCAAGACAAAGCACAAACCATCGCCATTCTTGAAAACTGGAAAGCCCGTTTCCCGAAAGGGAAAAAACCTAAAATGGTCTTGTTCAGCGCTAGTGGGGGGGGCATGCGCGCCGCAGTTTGGGCGATGCAGGTTCTGCAACATTCGGATAGGGTCATGGATGGCAAATTGCTTCAACACCTGACGCTTATGACGGGTGCCTCAGGCGGAGGGATAGGCTTGAGCTATATGAGGGAGTTGTATTATAGGCATCTATTAGAAGGACTAAATCATCACGACAAACGCTATATTGATAAGCTCGGAAAAGATATGCTCAACCCTGTGTTTTTTACGATTGTCTCTAATGATCTATTTCTGCCCTGGGCGACTTTTCAGGATGGTGAATATGCTTACAGGAAAGATAGGGGGTATATTTTTGAGCAAGCTTTTCATGAGAATACCGACTCTTTGCTTATGCGGCGGCTTGGGGATTACAAAGCACCAGAAGCGAAGGCCCAAATCCCATTACTGTTCATTACGCCATCAATTGTCAATGATGGAAGGCGGCTCATAATATCCCCGCAGGGAGTCTCCTACATGATGCGACCACCAAGTACGACCAACCGAAGCAACACATCCGATTTTGATGCAGTAGATTTTGGTCGATTATTTGAAAATCAAAATGCATACAATCTCCAAATGAGTTCCGCCATTCGTATGAATGCAACCTATCCCTACATTTTGCCCAATGTCTATCTACCAACAGAGCCAAATATCGAAATCATAGATGCAGGATTCAGGGATAATTATGGCTTGGTTTCTTCTGCTCGGTTTATACATGTGTTCAGAGATTGGATACAGGAGCATACTAGTGGAGTCGTCGTTGTAAAGGTGACGGGTTGGGATCGCTCCGAATACCACTCCTATAGTGATGATCAAGGCGCGATAGAATCCGTCCTCAATCCACTTGGTATTTTTGGACAGCTCTCACAACTACAAGCCTACGAACACGATACTTATTTTTCTTTGTTGAATGACCTCTTAGGAGATACATCGCTTGATGTGGTGGAATTTATCTACCGCCCTAGCAAAGCGCACGAAAAAGCTTCTATGAATTTCCACTTGTCCACCCGTGAGCAATTCGACATCATGAAAGCGATTCATCAGAAGGACAATCAGGCGAGCCTGAGGCGACTTGAAAGCCTACTGAACCAATAGGATTTTTTCCTTTTTTGATTTAATTTTGTGAAAAATCGAAATTATGACAAAATCAATTTTTTGGATATTAGGGCTTTGCCTTTTCCTTGTAGCTTGCAACAATACAGCTAAAACAATGGAAGAAGCGGACACCAACCACTTTGGTGAAAAAATCACAGCGGATGGTGCTATCAAATATGATGCTTTATTGGCTAAAATGGGGACAGCAGATTCCCTAGAGCTAAAAGTGGAAGGGACCGTTAGCGAGGTGTGCCAGATGAAAGGCTGCTGGATGACCATTGTTTCCAATGACGAAAATCAAGAGGCAATGATGGTCAAATTCAAGGATTACGGTTTCTTTATGCCCAAAGATATTTCTGGTAAGACCGTCGTCATGAGAGGTAAGGCTTTTCGGGAAGAAACGCCAGTTGATGAATTGCGCCACTATGCGGAAGACGCTGGTAAAAGCGCCGAGGAAATCGCAGCGATAACCGAACCTAAAGTCGAGCTGAAGTTCTTGGCAGATGGTGTTGTAATCAAACCCTAAATACTAATCGTCGGACACTTTTGAAGTGTCCGACGATTAATGTTTTCCCCATTTTTCAAATACCTTTTTAAGTCCTTTGTTCTTTAAAGTAGGTATTGCCTTTTGGATTTTATCCCTAAGTGTCACTTGCTTAGAATTTGGATTTTTTTTATAAAAAATCAAAAAATCAAACTCCATCGTTCTAGCAAAATCACTTAGAACACCCTTCGGGAATTTAGCTTCATCATGAATCAGATGATTCAATATTTGAACACAAATATCAAAATGTTTGCGCTCCATGGATTGCTTCCCTTTGATAAATCGTAGTGTTTGCCCTCGTTCTCCTAGTTGGGCTTGGAGCTCCTCCACCAAATCTAGCGCATTACTAGTAAAATGGGTGTAAAAAGCAAAACACTGGAGCATCTCTGCACCAAAACGATACTCCTCCGTTCCCTCCATATACAAGACCAGTAACCTAGAAATCTGACTGGGGAGTTGATTCAACACCTCCAAGCGTTGTTCTAGTGGAATCGACTTATCGTTTAGGACTCGGAGGTGATTGGGATTTGTTAGTTTGGCAAAAATGGTTTTTGAATAAGGGCTATTGTATCTGGGGAGGCTATATTTATCTGTGCTATAAATACTTTCTAATGTGTTCATCGCCTTTTCATACTCCTTGAGCCCCCAAGGTTTATCCAATGGAGGGAAGGACATTTCTTGGTAGTAGGCTGTAGGGATAGAATTATCTGGGAATGGATAGACCTGTGCTTGTAGAAAAAGCGGACAACTAATAATCAATACCCATTTCCAGCTCATCCACCAATCTATTGAATTGCTTCCAGTGAACTTCATTGGGGAGGTTTGCTGTGATTTTAACGGGCTCTTTCTTAACAGGGTGCTCAAATTCCAATTGCCAACTGTGTAGGTTGATACAACCGTTGTCATTGGCAGTGGGGTAGCCATATTTCAAATCGCCTTGTATCGGCATGCCGACTGCAGCAAGTTGCGCACGAATTTGGTGTGGGCGACCCGATTCAGGAACGATTTTTAACAGATAGCTTTTGTCCATACCTGCGGCCAACTCATACTCCAACCGGGATTTTTTGGCGTCCTGCGTTCGGCGGCCTTTTTGGTCGTAAGCGCGGGTGATGTTTTTTGTTCTGTCTTTACGAAGATAATGCACCAAGGTTCCTTCTAGTGGTTCGGGGCGTACTTTCGTAATGGCTAGATAGGTCTTTTTGACTTTTCTTTCTTGAAAAAGTTGGTTCATCCTAGTCAGTGCCTTACTCGTCCTAGCAAAGATGACTAGACCGCTTGTTGGACGGTCAATCCGATGGATGACGCCCAAAAACACATCGCCTGGCTTGTTGTAGCGGTCTTTGATATAGGCTTTTACAAACTCTACCAAAGGTGTATCCCCTGTTTGGTCACCTTGCACCAAGTGGCCTGGCGGCTTGTTGACCGCAATGAGGTGATTGTCTTCAAATAGAACTTGCATTAGTTATAGATTTTAGATTAGAAGACAGATTATGATGAAAAACGCTTGATAAAAAAGGATGTTAACTCAAAAAATCTCTCGTATTATCTCTGGCATCCTGCTTGTGCAGGTAAGCTCTCTTCCGTTGCGTTTTGCGCAACTTGAATTATTTAGACAATAGTCTTGTTCAGAAATAAGGAATACTAATATGAAATATAGATTTTTCTTACTAGACAAGGCTCTTTTTGGAGTGCATAGCCGTAGCTATGGACGAGAAAAAAGCCGAAGTATAGTAAGAAAAGATACTTTCATATTACATTATTTTGTTTTTGAACAAGACTAATAGTCTATTTTAGATTTTGGCAATGGTGATAGTCTGTAAAAATTTGATCATCAATCAATATCTAAAGACTAATCACTAA
>JAHDBO010000293.1:1383-2870 GCA_020630355.1 Saprospiraceae bacterium | reverse complement strand
CATAGCTTGACCGAGACCCAATTCGGAGGTAATCCTTGGCCAGTATTGTATCGAAATCTTCGAGATAATGAACTGATTTTGGAAGCGGCACAAAGCCAAGCCATCAATCAAGTGTACGAAGGGCCGGCCTTGATTTTGAAAGCGTATTTGGCGGCGGCATTGACGGATATTTATGGCGATGTTCCTTACTCGGAAGCATTGAAAGGACTAGAAGGGAATATCACACCTCGCTACGATGCACAGGCAGATATATATAATGCTTCGGGTGGGATTTTGGATAATTTGGATAAAGGAATTGCCGCTATTCAAAATTATAATGGTGTACAATCGCTAGAAGGGGATATACTCTTTTCGGGGGATTTGAATGCTTGGATTCGCTTAGCTAATTCGCTAAAGATAAAAGCCCTGATGCGTATCGCCGCAAAGCAAAACGTCAATAATGCCTTGCAAGCGATTTTTGATGACAATCAATTTATCCTTGAAAATAGCCAAAACGCTGCCTTTGATTTTACGGATGGGCAACCTAATAACTTCCGTATGGCGAACTTGCGTGATGGGGATTTCAACCTCTTCATTATGTCCGAAACGATGGAAGAAATCCTAGCAGGATTAGACGACCCTCGGCAGGCGATTTTGTTTCGTCCTTTCGGGAATGATGCCACTGGAACACAATATAACGGCTTGTTGAATGGGCCAGACGCTTCCGCTACTTCTATTTCTGTGGCGGATTACTCTTTGACAGGAACGATTTTTAGAGAAGAAACGGGTCGCTTGGATGCTAATTTTATGACGGCTTGGGAAACCCATTTTCTATTAGCGGAAGCTGCCGAAAAAGGAATAATCAACGCAGATGCAAAAGCTCTATACGACGAAGGCGTACGCCTAGCATTTGAATATTGGGGCGCAGCGATGCCCAGCGATTATTTGACTACGGGTGCAGCCGCTTACGGACAGGCAGGCGCAAACAAAATAGAACAAATCGTCACTCAAAAATGGCTCGCCAATATCATCAATGGTTATGAAGGTTGGATAGAATACCGTCGCACAGGATTCCCTGTTCTAAAAACGATTGCTGCTAGCTTGAACAACGATTTGATTCCAGTACGAATGCCTTATCCGACAGAGGAAGCGGCTTTGAATACCGAAAATTACAATACGGCTGCCAGTGCGACCAATGGAAACAGTGTGAACAGCCCTGTTTGGTGGGATGAGTAAATTTTTCTCGCTCAAATCCGTATCTTTCGAGCCTGATTTCACATTCATAACCAAATTACAATCATGTTTAAAAGATACGTTTTGCTCTTGGTACTGGGGCTGCCGCTTTTGTTGAGCGCACAGAAAAAAGATAAGGACAAATGGGACGTTGCCCAACCCGCAGGCAACTGGAAAGACATCGCCTTCACCACCGATGAAGGCACTTGGATGAACCTTGATGTCAGTCCAGACGGCTCGACGATTGTCTTTGATTTACTAGGAGATATTTATAC
>JAHDBO010000293.1:0-1283 GCA_020630355.1 Saprospiraceae bacterium | reverse complement strand
GAATTGCAGACCATTTCTGGTGGGCCAGGTGGTGCTTCTCGTCCGCAAATCTCCAATGATGGTAAAAAAATGGCATTCATCAAGCGGGTACGAGAAAAATCTGTGCTGTATATCCATGATTTAGAAACAGGTTCGGAGCGACCTGTTTTTGATGGCTTGAGCAAAGACCAAACAGAGGCTTGGGCAATTTTTGGGACTTATACGGGCTTTGATTGGATACCAGGTGATAGAGAGATTGTCATCTGGGGACAAGGAAAAATCTGGCGGGTCAATATCAATGATTTTTCTAAAAAAGAAATCCCATTCTCTGTTGATGTGAAGATGCAAGTCAACGAGACTTTGAAGTTCAAAAACAAAGTACACGAGGATAAATTTGATGTGAAAGTGATTCGTCACGCTCGGACTTCGCCGAACGGTCGCCAATTGGTCTTTAGTGCAGTCGGTTATCTTTGGATGAAAGATTTGCCGAATGGTACACCAAAACGCTTGACCGAATCAAGCGATTTTGAGTTCGAACCCACTTTTTCTCCTGATGGAAAATCCTTGGTTTATGTTACTTGGAACGATGAGAAAATGGGCGAGCTGCGCAAGCTAGATTTACGTTCTAAACGTTCTAGCAAAATCAATTAAAGCAAGGGGATTTTCCGTACACCTCGTTTTTCTCCTGATGGTCGTACGATTGTATTCTCCAAAGAAGGCGGAAACAATCAACAAGGATTCGTCAATACGAAACGCCCTGGGGTCTACACGGTTCCAGCCAATGGTGGTCAAGAAAAATTCATCGCAAAATCAGGCTATCAGCCGATGTTCTCGGAAGATGGCAAACGTATTATTTTCCAGACGGGTGGGACTTACATTTTCGGAAGTTTGAAACGCTCTTTGAAGTCTGTGAATTTGAACGGCAAGGATGAGAAAACATTGATTAATACCAAGTACGGTAACACCTTTGCCCTTAGCCCAGATAATAAATGGATTGCTTTTAGTGAATTGTACAAAGTCTACATCGCACCGATGCCCAAAACAGGGAAAACAATTGGTTTGACTTCTAGCTCGAAGTCGGTGCCGATTGCACAAGTGGCAAAGGACGCAGGTATCAACTTACACTGGTCGGCGGATAGCAAAAAGCTACATTGGACACTAGGGAATGAGTACTATACGGATGAATTGGTAGAACGCTTCATGTTCTTAGAAGGGGCGAGAGATTCTGTACCGCCTTTGGATACGGTTGGGATTGATATAGGATTGACTTTGAAAAGTGATTTGCCGAAAGGCGACATCGTACT
>JAHDBO010000009.1 GCA_020630355.1 Saprospiraceae bacterium | reverse complement strand
GAAGATAATTTTAGTCATTTTGTAATCGAAAGAAAAGCCATTGGCAATCGAGATTTCGAAATCATCGGAGCAATCAATGGAACACATCCAACAGGAGGTACTTACACCTTCACGGATGATAAATTACGTCATGCAGGTGAGTATTACTATCGTTTGAAAATGGTGGATTTGGATCATACTTTTGAATATTCTTCTGTGGAAAGCATTACGACACAATGTGGCGAACAAAACATGACTATCCGCCCAAATCCAGTGCCACAAGAAAGAAAAGTGGCTATCGGCTTCAATGCCGTTCAAAGCCATGAGACCCTTATCATTTTCGATGCTAGCGGTCGGCTTGTCAAAACATTCCAAAAAAATGTAATCGCAGATACTTTTAACGAAGTACAACTAGATTTGAGTCATCTGCCTGGCGGCATGTATTTTATTCAAATCACTTCTACGGGTCAAGCCGAGAAGCTTATAATTCGGGATTAATATTTTTCAGATATGATTGTTGAGGAGGCGCAAAGAGGAAACTCTTGCGCCTTTTCTCATTGTGGTCTTTGGTTCAAAATTTCAAAAAGCTTTGTTTAAATTCTTTGTTCAAAACCAATCTAATATTTCTATAGACAATATCCCCCATAGTTGCAGCATCTTTGAAAATTGTAGAATGATGATGCTCTCCTAGTTCTTCCGCCAGTTGCCGTACCTTCTCATCTTTAGAAATACGGTCTTTTTGCATACACTTGAGCAAGTATTTCAATCGCTCCATTTCGCTTCGGGCACGCCGAGCTATCAGCGAACGCTCCTCCAGTTGATACTGCCGTACCGACTCCACGCTCATGTGTTTCAAACCTAGATTGATAATATCGTTATTGTCTTTAAAATATTGGGGCAAATAAAAACTGCGCCAGCCCTCATACGATTGTTGATCAAAATCAATGGGTCGGATACGATACTGATTCCCTTCTATGTCGGGCGTGATATCCACTACAAAATTATACGCCCGCATATCTCCCAACAAACGAACAAAGCAACGTTCGTTGAATTTTATAAATTCTTTAGCAATACGAATCTGTTCAAAACGGCTGACTTCTAGTTTTTTTTCCATAAACAAATCCCCTGGAATACCAGCCACATGCTCTTCTATAATCGTGCGGTCATCTATCAAGAAAGAAACGATACTTGGAGACAACAAACACTCTAATTCTAAGCCATAAATCCTAGAAGCATCTACTTTTTTAATATAAAAATGGTCGTAATTATCATTCAAACGATTGATGATGCGAACTCGATAAGGATGCGTATTCCCAAACATACAATAATCTATCCTATCCACCTCTAAGTGTTCAATCACGTCCACTTCCCCATCCGTTTTCAATAAAGCATAGATTTCACAGCACGCTTTGTAGATTTCTTCTGCTTCATACTCCTCATACATCACCGTCTCCCATAAAGTTTCCTCTCCTTTAGCGTCTAAAACAGGGATAGAGGTGAAAAAACGAGACATATCATCATACTGCAGTGGTAGTTTAGTGATGCGGCTATACTGGTTTAAGTAACCATATAATTTAGTTGAAATAGGGTAGGCTGTCTTTTTCTTAGAAGGAAGATTTGCTTTTTTCATGTATATTTTTCTTCTTGAATTTAAGGGTACCAGGGCATCATTCCAATTCCTGCCCCATCCAGCGTCCTGTATGATTTCATCAGGTTGGCCGTCATACAAGAATGTATAGGCAAGATAGCAATAACATCTCCTACTTTGGTATTGTCAAAAAAATAAGGGGTTGCTTTGATAATACCGTGCTCTTGGGATAGGCTCTTGACAATCGACGGTACAGCGTTTAAATCCCAGCCCTTTCCGCTTAGAGGATATGCTAGACCGTAGTAAACTTCCTTCGTTTCGGGGTGTATCGCCCTCTCTTTTGAAAGATGTACCCCTCCTCCGTGTACGATAATTTCTAGGCGCTCCTCGTGTTTCGCCACTACGGGACAAGCTAGTGCGACTGCAATTTCCTCTTTTGTACAGGAGCCTATTTGCCACTGCATCAAATCGTAAAAAATAAAATTGCCAGGCCTAATCTCGGTGGCCACTCCAAAATCATTCATCACGCTACAACTTGGCGTATCACCGATTGAAATTTCCAGATTAGGATACTGCTTCTTATATCGTGATTTCAGTATGGATAACTGTGCATTGCTTTCATCAAAAATCTGTCTAATAGCCGTAATCCCTTGCACCTTATAAGTGTGTCCAAAATGAGAAAGAAACCCTCTAAAATTCAGCAGCTCGGTCTGCCTACACATAGCGATTAATGCATCAATTTTTTCGACCTCGCTGCTTAATATCCCTGTTCTGTTGTACCCTGTATCTATTTTTATAAAGATACCGACTTTTGATTGGAGTCGTTTGGTCAAAAACTGAACGACTTCCTTTGATTCGACCAGTAGGTTCAATTGTATCTTGGATGCTAAAGCATTAATCCTATCTATTTCCAAAATATTGCAAGGAAAAGCAACCGTAATGTCCTCCCAATTGTCGGCTGCAAAGTACTCCGCCATTTTTAACGAAGAAACCGCAATTTTTACAACATTTTTTCTACGGAACCAATTTGCAATTCCCCTTGATTGATGTGTTTTGAAATGAGGCCTGAAATCGACTTTAGTGCCTTCAAGTTTAGCACTTATTTTATTCAAATTAGTCAAAGCTTTTTGTTCGTCCAATAATAATGTAGGGGAATCCATTTTCATTTTCTTTCTTCCTAGTTCTAAATAGATGCAAGACCACATTAAAAATTAAATTTATTTCGATTTTTTTATTAAAAAATTGAATGAATTATAAAAAAACCTAATAAAATCAAAGTCACAAATTAAAACTATAAAAATAAAATACACTCTCAAATAATATCTAAAAAACTACTTTTCAGTATATAAAAAATATAAAACACTATAAAATATCAAAAAAAACATGTCACAATAACCAATCTACCGCCCTGACAAAGCCTTCATTCAAGAATACCTTGCTAGCATAAACACTTGATAAGGGATAACACCCTTAAAAACTCCCCCCCTGAATTTCAGAACCTGTATTTACTGAATTCAAATTTGCTTTCCTATTGCTACTAGTAGGGCCTGTATTCCTATGCTAGTTGGCAAGAAAGCACATTAAAAAGATAACTGCGATATGAAGACATTGTTGTACAACAAAGTCCTAGCCTCCCTATGCATATTTGTAATCTTGTGCTTGGCTGCGACACCATCAATAGCCCAAAAGACCACTAAAGTAAGTACACCTTACGTAGCTAATTCTCTTGAGACTTTCTCTCCTGAACTACTGAAGAAAGTATCCATCAACAAACGATACCACTTGTTGGTACATTTTGACGAGACGCCCAATCAAACAACCCTTGAGCATATCGAAAAGAGCGGGATTCAATTTTTAAGTTTCAAGGGGGATAACGTTTATACCCTAGCAATCCCTACCTCCACAAAAAAAGAAACACTTCAAGCAATAGGTATCAAACAAATGACCATACCTTCTTTTCAGTTAAAAGTTTCTAGTGTTCTACAACAGAAAATCAAGTCAGAAAAATCTGGCACCATCGAACTAGCGGTCTCATTTCACAAAAACATCAACAAGGCGGCCCAAACAGCTATTATCAAGCAGTACAAAGCTGTGACTATTAAAGAAAAGCAAAATCTAGAAAATTTACATTTTCTACAATTGCCTATCAAAACGCTAGAAAATTTTGCTCATCACCCTGCTATTTCTTTTATTGACATCAAAGAAGGCGAACCCGTAAAAATCAACTATGAAAATAAAGCGATACAAGGCGTTCGGTATTTAGCATCTAGCATCAATGGAGGCAGAGATTTGCAAGGAGATGGTGTTGTTGTCGGAATCGGAGATGGTGGAGAACTGGGCAATCATATTGACTTTGGGAATAGAGCTATCAACTATGCTAGTGGCAACTATGCTTCTTTTGGGGCACACGGCGACCATGTAGCAGGAACAGTGGCAGGTGCAGGCAACATAGAGGGACGTCATGCTGGCATGGCACCAAACAGTACGCTGATTATCCAAAAAACTTCTAGAATCACATCCTATGCAGATGATTATTTCAATGATCATGGAATGACATTAACGAACAACTCTTACGGGAGTAGTTCGGACTGTGGTGGATTTGGAGAGTACACCTATACAAGTGCCTCATTAGACCAACAATTAGGAAACTACCCTGAATTACTGCATGTCTTTGCAGCAGGAAATAGTGGTAGCGGTGATTGTGGTGTTCTTCCAAAAGGCTATGGCACTATATTAAGAGCTTACGCTACCGCTAAGAATGTCTTAACCGTTGGTGCTGTAGATGTGAATCTCAATGTAGCGGGATTCTCCAGTAGAGGCCCTGCAAGTGATGGTCGTTTAAAACCAGAAATCATGGGGACAGGTGTTGGGGTTGTCTCTACTGCTAGAGACTACAACTATACCAACATGAGCGGAACAAGCATGGCCGCTCCGTCTGTCACGGGTACTTTAGCGCTGATTACTCAACGTTTCAAAACTTTCAATTCTGGTCAAAACCCCACTAGCGCCTGTTTAAAAGCAATTGCTTGTAATACAGCGACCGACTTAGGAAACCACGGCCCTGATTACTTATATGGCTTTGGATTGATAAATGGAAAAAGAGCCATCGAAGCTGTTGAAAACGGCTGGTTCGGACAAGGCAATGTCGGTGAAGGACAAACCAAAACCCACTTGTTCACGGTACACGGAGAGGCACAACAGTTAAAAATCATGTTGGCTTGGACAGATACAAAAGCGGAGGCTTACCCTACAAAGGCATTAGTAAACGATTTAGACCTTGAAGTCAAAGCACCAGATGGAACAATATTCCAACCATGGGTTTTGAATACAAGCAACGTGACAGATGAAGCGACTAGAGGTAAAGACCAGCTCAACAATATGGAACAAGTCACTATTGACTTGCCACAAGCTGGCACTTACGAAATCATCGTTAAAGGCAGTAACTTCCCGATTTTTTCTGTCAAAAATCAAGATTACGCATTGAGCTACGATGTCGTCAAACCCAATATCACCCTTACTTATCCGCTTGGAGGACAAAGTATCCAGCCAAACAAGAAAGAATACATCACATGGGATGCTCCTAGCAATGATGACCGCACTTTCAAATTAGAATATTCTACAAATGGCGGCACCTCTTGGACCGTATTATCCGCTTCTATTCCTGCTACAAAAAGAAGTTTTGAATGGACAACGCCAAGTACTAGCACTACCAATTTGGTTATTAGACTTCGTAGAAACAGTACCGCCTATTATAGCGTGACCAATGAAGCCATCTTAGTTATAAACAGACCTACGCTGGCAACAGAAATGCTTTGTGATAGCAAGGTGCAACTCAACTGGAATGCCCTAGCAGAAGCCAATAGCTACAACATCTATCGTTACGATGGTACGAAAATGGTATTGGAAGCCAACACAGGCGACAACAACTACATCGTGAGCGATAACTTAAACAATGGTGATACTTATTGGTTTGCCGTCAGTGCAGTAGCTCCTGACGGGAGGCAAAGCCTCCGTTCCATTGCAAAACCTATAGAAATCGAACCCAATGCTTGTGCTAATCCAACAGATTTGGAACTTTCTTTTGCACAGTTCAGAAAAAGTGGCAGACAATTCAGCAGCTCTTCCCTAAGCAATAGCGAAGACATTACATTAAACGTCAAAAACACCAGTACTAATACGACAATCAATGGATTTGAAGCCTACTATTCCATCAATGGAAAAATCTTTCAAGAATCCGTTACGGCCTCCATCGAGCCTGGTGCATCCTTTCAATATAATTTCAATAAAAAAGCGGATTTCTCCACACCGGGCAACTACTCCGTTGAGGTTTGGGTAGAAGCAGAGAACGAGGAAAACCTTGATAACAACCGAATTAATCCAACGCAAGTAAGGCAGTTAGCCAACGCGCCTGTCACTATGCCGATTGTTGATTTATTTGCTGCCATGACGAACGGCTCCTATAGCCAAAGCATGATGGGCATCGCCAATAACAATTCGACCGATTTCAACAACCTAACAAATGGTCAAGTCAGCATCCTAGAAGAAAAAGAAAGTACCCTGATAACACTTGGTGGTGTGAGCGCAACTTCTAGCTCTAGCATGGAGTTGGTACATACTTTAAATTTATCCAATCATCTAGAATCTCGTATTCTGCTTTCATTTGATTATAGAACAACCAGTGCCCAATCCAGTGCGGAAGCTTCTTCCGCATCGGGGGTATCCTTATGGTCAAGAGGCTCTGACAATGACGAATGGATAAAAATCAAGAATTTCACTCCTACTTCTGAATGGACAACAGAGCAAAGTTTAGATATTACGGGTACTCCTGTCGAAGTGCATACCCAAGCGCTATCTTCTACTTTCCAGTTCAAAATCGTGGTAGAAGGTGATGGAGGTTTAGAAATCAAAAACATGGGCGCTGAAGACGGTGGGACCTTGCCTGTAGAATTGACCTTCTTCAAGGCGGAAAAGATTAGCGAAACAGGCGTTTTGTTGAGATGGCAAACTGCTAGTGAATTGAATAACGATTATTTTGAAGTACAAGTGGCTAAAGACATAGAAACACTTAGAAGCGAGCGGTTTGAAACCATAGAAAAAGTAGAAGGTCACGGAACAACCGCAGCGACTCAAAACTACAGCTTCACCCATTACATGGATGCTCGCTTTGGAGAATACTACTATCGCTTGAAGCAAGTTGACTACGATGGTGCTTTTGAGTATTCAGATATTGTTTCTGTCAGGTTTGAGAAAAATATCAAGAGCTACACCCTTTATCCTACTTTGGTCAAGGGAAACACCATTGCACTAGACCTTGATGCAAAACAAAAATCAACTGCAGATATCCGCCTTATTGACCTATCAGGTCAACTAATGAAAGAATATAACATTGCTATTCAAAAAGGGGCACAGACTTTGCAATTAGAACTACCAGATGGACTTGAAACAGGTACTTACCACCTTATCACTAAGGTTGGCATCAATATCATTACTAGAAAATTCATGAAAATAAAATTATAAACCACCCTTCGAGCTGCACGAAAGGATTGATTAAAAATATATTGTTATAAAGAAACTAGAATTATTGCAGTTATAAAGGGTCGTGCGGCATTACAGGTGTCCGCGCGGCTTTTTTATTTCAACTGATAAGAAAATGGTGTACAAAAACGATTACAAGCCATTTTTAAACAACTTATCCAATACAGTTTGACACCCACCACAAAAAATCTTACCTTTCTGACCTCAAATCAAACTGTAACTAAATCATGGCTGACGCAAGACCCTGGCTACAACATTATCCAAGTGGAGTTCCTGTCAATATCGACCCAGATGCTTACGAAACCCTCATCGACCTAGTCGATGAAACCTTTATCCGTTATAAGAAATTACCTGCTTTTTCTTGTATGGGCAAGGAATTGACCTTTGCCGAAATAGATAAAATGTCTGCTTCTTTTGGGGCTTATTTGCAGTCTAGAGGACTTGAAACTGGGGATAAAATCGCTTTGATGATGCCCAATTTATTACAGTACCCCATTGCGCTTTTTGGCGCATTGAGAGCCGGCCTGGTCGTGGTCAATACCAATCCATTATACACGCCTCGGGAGATGCGCCATCAGTTCACGGACGCTGGTGTCAAGGCCATCGTTATTGCTGAGAACTTTGCAGCGAACCTCCAAGAAGTGATCGGGGACACTGCCATCAAAACAGTTATTACCACATCTATCGGCGAGCTACTTGGTATGTTCAAAGGTAAGATGGTCGATTTTGTGGTAAGGACGGTCAAACGTGCTGTCCCCAAATTTGAATTGGAGAACACTGTTTCCTTTAAGGATGCCATCAAACAAGGCGATAAATTCAAAATCAAAAAACATAAAGGCACAAGGGAAGAAGTCGTGTTGCTTCAGTACACAGGCGGAACGACAGGTCTTGCCAAAGGAGCTATGTTGACCAATAGAAACCTCGTTTCTAATATGCAACAAATCCGCGCGACCATGATGCCCTTCCTTTCGGAAGCCAAAGAAATCGCGCTTTCGCCTTTACCGATGTACCATATTTTTGCTTTCACCGTCAATTGCCTCGCATTGATGACGATTGGTTCTCATACCGTACTCATCCCCAATCCTAGGGATTTGAGTTCGATTACCAAAGAATTTAATCGTTATGACATTACATTGATGACAGGTGTCAACACCCTTTTCAATGCGCTCATCAATGATACGGAATTTCAAAAAATAGATTTCCAACATCTCAAAGTCACCGTAGGCGGCGGGATGGCAGTGCAGCGTGCCGTAGCAGAAAAATGGCAACAATTGACGGGTTGTTTTCTCGCAGAAGGCTATGGCATGACCGAGTCTTCTCCCGTGATTACCTGCAACCCGATTGACGGTTCAGGCCGATTGGGCACTATTGGTTTGCCTGTCCCCTCTACCGACCTTCGTATCGTAGACGAACAAGGCAATGTACTATCCTATAACCAAATTGGCGAAATTCAAGCCAAAGGCCCTCAAATCATGAAGGGGTATTACAACCGCCCTGAGGCAACCGCTAAAATCATTGATAGCGAGGGCTGGCTGAGAACCGGTGATATTGGCAAAATGAACGAGGATGGATTTGTTCAAATCGTAGACCGCAAAAAGGATATGATTCTGGTCTCTGGCTTCAATGTATACCCCAATGAAATTGAAGATGTCTTAGCAGGACATCCGAAGGTACTAGAAGTGGCTGCCATTGGTGTACCCGATGAAAAATCAGGAGAAGCAGTGAAAGTTTTTATTGTCAAAAAAGACAAATCACTAAGCGTCGAGGAAGTCAAAATCTTCTGTAAACAGAATTTTACGGGTTATAAAAACCCTAAACATATCGAGTTTAGAAAGGAATTACCAAAATCAAACGTCGGAAAAATATTGCGTCGGGAGTTAAGGGAAGAAAAATAATAACATTTATTTTTTAAAAACTTTCTTGTTCCATTGCCATCTAGTACGTAATCTCATAATCCGAAAGAACGGTATCAAGCAGAGGATCATCATTGGGCTTATACCCTTGTTTGAGGTCATAGCCATACATTTTACCAAACTGATGCCAATAAAAAGCAGTAAACCCACCACGTAAGTCCTTTACAAGATTATAAAAAGGCGTATCTAACTCCTTTTCAATCATCTTTATCAAAATCTTGCCCTGTGTCTTTGTGAGTTTTTTGAGCTTACTTGAAAATTGATCCTTTAGATCTTTCTGCAATCGCTTGATGTGTTTTTTACGCTTTCGTTTGCTCATCGTTGCCGTTACTTCCTCCATTTCTCGAAATATCTTAATAGCCTCCACCGCATAAGGATAAGCCTTTTCTGCACAACGACGATATTTATAATACAAGCGCCGCTCCTCTCTATTTTTGAACTTCCTAGGAGAAGTATAAGAGACATTTCCCAAATCAGCCAATAGCAAGGTATCCTGCCCAGAAATCATCGCCGTAACGATTTCTCCATCAATTTCTACTTTTGCCAATCGAGGCTGTTCCTGTTCTTGTGCAAAAACCAGCTGGCTTAGGAACAATATCCCTAGCGAAACAAAAATTCTATATTTCATCATCTTAATCACAAACACAATTTAAGTCTTTTGATAGTCTCTTGCTGTTATCCACTTGTTAAATTTCCTCACATTCTCATTTCCTACCAACTATAACGCCAAACCACTTATCTTCGTTATAAAGACATCCTCTATTTTAGATTTTTGAAATATGCTAAAAAAAATAAAGTCAATTTTATGGATTTCTGCGATATTCTTACTCTTAATAATAGCGTGTAGTCCAGAAAGCGAACGATTTAATTCGACTGAAGAACGAAAAATCAGACGATTGGTTCGAAAGCAAAAGGATAGTATTCGGGTCAAACAAGATTCTTTGTGCAACCTCGAAATCAAAGCAAAATTAGATGGAATGGTCGATTCTTTACTTAAAGTAAAAATCGATGATTTGAAAACTAAAATGGGGAAGCGATGAAAATCTATTTATATGTGCTACTCGCAATCTTTGTTTTGAGTTGTTTTTCTTGCGAATCGGATGCCGTTAAAAATGCACGTCGTGACAAATTGATTCAAGCAGAGGTTCAGAGACGAATTGACGAATACCTGCTAACACGAACGGGTAATTGTGAGGCACGCCTCCTAGAACAAGCCAGTGAAAAGACGGACAGTATTTTGATGGAAAAAGCGCAAGAATTAATCAAACAAGATACCATCGCTATCCCTAACCGTCCCATAAAACCTGGTCGTCCCAAACTTAAAACCGCCAAGGACACCTCTGATGTCCAACCAATCATACCACAATGACCAAAAAAAAATGGATGCCCGTTACGTATGAGCAAGCTGTAAAAAACCAACTGCAAAAAGAGTTGGGAATTTCATCTTTGCTCTGCCAATTGCTTGTTCAGCGAGGTATCCAAGACTATGACACTGCCAAGGCTTTCTTCCGCCCCAATCTAGAGATGTTGCACGACCCTTTCTCTATGAAAGATATGGCGAAAGCCGTCGAGCGTATTCAATTAGCAATCCAGAACAAGGAAAACATTCTTTTGTATGGAGACTACGACGTGGACGGCACGACTTGCGTGAGTTTGTTGTATACTTTTTTATCGGGCATTTATACCAATATCGAATATTACATTCCCGACCGCTACAAAGAAGGTTATGGGCTTTCCAAGGCCGGTATCCAATTTGCCAAATCCAAAAACTGCACTTTATTGATTGCTATGGACTGTGGCATCAAAGCCCATGAGAAAGTCGCTTTCGCTCAACAACTGGGCATTGATTGTATTATCTGTGACCACCACCAACCCGACGATAATTTACCCGATGCCATAGCCGTACTTGACCCTAAAAGAAAAGACTGCCCCTATCCATACAAGGAGCTAAGCGGCTGCGGTGTCGTTTTCAAACTGATTCAGGCTTTCGCCAAAAAAGAACAAATTCCTTTTGAAACGATTGCGCCCTTGCTTGATTTTGTAGCCGTAAGTATATGCTGCGATATCGTAGATATGACAGGGGAAAATCGCGTCATGGCATATTTTGGGATTTGGCAGTTGAACAAACAACCTCGACTTGGCTTCAAAGCACTATTAGCAGAAACCAATCGGCAATACCCTTATGATGTCAACGATATTGTATTTGGTCTAGGGCCAATGATAAATGCAGCGGGCCGCTTAGGTGATGCAAAAAAAGCCGTTCGCCTGCTACTCGCCAATGATAAACAAGTCGCTCAATCCAATGCTCAATTTCTTGCCCATCAAAACAAAGAGCGAAGGGCTTTGGACAGCTCAATCCTCAAAGAAGCTCAGGAAATGATTGGAGACAACCCCAACAATTCAGATAGCTTTGTCTTGTTCAACAAGGACTGGCATAAGGGCGTTCTAGGCATTTCGGCTTCTCGTATTGTCGAACAGTATCATCGTCCGACCATCATTCTAACCGAATCGAATGGTAAAGCAGTTGGTTCTGCCCGTTCTATCCAAGGTTTCAACCTTTACAAAACACTCCTAGCGTGTGAGCATCTTTTCGATAATTTTGGAGGACATGACCACGCCGCTGGATTGACACTAAGCTTAGATAAAATTGAAGTCTTTAGAACCCTCTTTGAACAATTGTCTTCGAAGACGTTAAATAATGATTTGCGTCAAGCAAAAATCCCTATCGCAGCCACAATCAATTTAGAAGAAATCACCCCACGTTTTTATAGAATCTTAAAGCAATTTGCACCCTTTGGTCCTAAGAATCGACGTCCTATTTTTGAAGTACGTGATGTCAAAGACACTGGTCACTCTAGACTTTTAAAAAATAATCACCTCAAATTAGAAATCACTTCCGAGGAAGGAACAATCTACAAGGGAATTGCTTTCAACATGGGACAACACTATGAATACATCAAAACAAAACAGCCTTTCAATCTGGCTTTTGTCTTAGAGGAAAACCACTGGAAAGGACGCTCCAAACTAGAGCTAATGGTCAAGGATATTCAAGTCCCTACTTCGGCGGAATAGGCGATCCATGCGGATCCGTCGTAGGGAACCCTAGATGCTCATCTACATTATCTAGTATCTCGTCCGTCAATAAATGTTCGTATTTTTCCGCATCCTCATGGATTTGTTCCTCCGTTAATCCCATTTGTTGAACAAGATAAGTCTCCCAAAGTCGATGCGCACGGACTAATTTATCAGCTGCTTGTTTCCCGGGTTCGGTCAAATCATAGCCCCCATTCGTAGTAAGCAAAAATTCTTTTTTTAGCAAATCCTGCAACCCTGATTCCAAGCTTGCTGACGTAAGTCCCAACTTTTCCAAGAGTGCCGTTTTCGTAATGGTGCCTTGTTCGTTCAGGCGCAGCGATTGTTTTAAAATATCTTCTCGTCGTATTTTTTTTAATAAACTTCTTCTTTGAAAATAACGAAATACCAAGCCTTGCTTGGGTGCAAAAAATACAGCCAACAGGTATAAACTAGTCGCTACCACAACCATCGCTGGACCAGGAGTTGTATTGAATTGAATGGCCAACAACAAGCCTAGTATCGAAGATACCAAGCCAACCAATGCAGAGATTCCTAGTACGTTTTGTAATCGATTACTCAACAATAGGGCGGTAGAAGCCGGTGTTATCAACATGGCGACAACTAAAATAATCCCAACCGTTCTTAGAGAAGCCACTACTGCAAAAGACAAGAGCAGCATCAAAAAATAATGCACCATTTCTACAGAAATCCCCATTGTCTTAGCTATCACGGGTTGGAAAGTTGTCGCAAAAAGATACCGATAAAATACAGCGATACTTCCTAGGACAAAAACAGTTACCGCAGTTGTCAGATACAAATCTTGGTCACTCACTCCTAATACATTTCCAAATAGAAAATCTTTCATGTCCAGATGTACTCCATCAGATTTACTAATTTTAGAAATCCCCATTACACCAATCGAGAACATAGCCGTAAAAACTATTCCGATGGCTGCATCGTTTTTTGTATTTGAATTCTGTTGTATCCAAGTCATTACAACTGCCGCTATCAGTCCCGCTATCGCCGAACCCAAAAAGAAACCAAAAACACTGTAACCCACTAGCATAAATGCAAAAACGACCCCAGGCAAAATGGCGTGAGCCAAGGCGTCTCCAATTAGAGCCATATTCCTCAGTACAATAAAGCAACCCAAAACACCGCACATTATCCCGACCATACTGGAAGCAATCAAAGCACGCATTGCCCAAGGGGATTGTAAAACTTCTAATAATTCCATTTTCGGCTAATCTAAAAATATTTATAAACAAGACTAAATATATAGCAAATAGCTTAAACCTACAAATTTTTGATTATTTTAAAAAAGATGAACCCCCGAATGACCTTTGTCGCTCGGAGGCACAATCAAAAAAACAGCAATAACCTAAAAATTACAATTTGAGACAATAAATCTTATGGTGCCATAAGATTTATTGTGGTCAAGAAAGACCTGTGACGCGTTTGACGACCTTGAGGATACGCCTTACCTCATTCACCTCTATAATGAATGGATCAAATTCGTGGTGATTATCAGAAATCAATCGCAAATGAGTCCACCGCCCGTACCTATCCATACATTTTTGGATACGTTTCACCCAGACACAAGTATTGGATACGACCGCATAGACCTCTTCTTCCCTGATTTCTTTATTGGTTTCGATGGGAGAACAAATCACCATATCCCCTGCCGATATAGTAGGCGACATACTATCACCATTGATGTAAAACGCCACCAAATCTCCTGAAATACCCGGTATAGAAAAGCGTTGATTGGCTTCCCACAAATCTACACCAACGGTGTTGCTCGCAAATCCTTCTACACTTGTAAAAAGGATGTTTGGTGAAAAATCTATTCCCAATGCCATACACAACTTATCTTCTGGGTCTGGTAATCTTTGTGTCGAAAAAGGCCTTCCTATCCCTTGGAACATATACGCCTCATTGACACCATATTCATTACACAACAGTTTAGCCTGTTCATAGGTAATCAACCGTTTATCTCTCAAGAACAATTCTATGATGTGGCCTTTCGTCCCAATTTTTCTAGCAAAAACAGACTTACTTTTTTGTCGATTGTTTTTGATTATTTCTTTGCGCTCCACCAAAAGCGAAAAGACTTCTTTAAATCTCCTATTCAACTCTTGTCTGTTCAGGTCAGCCATACTATTTGCTTTCGAATACCTTTGCAATATAAAACAAATAATATTTTAAAACAATAATTTTAAAACAAATAATTAAATTATTGTCGTAAAAAATTGTACCCAGATCAAAACACCATCTGCCATACGTAAAAGCGAGTCGAAGAAATCAATCTCCGACTCGCTCCTAAGGCTATCGCAAGAAAAAAATTAGCCCGCAACTTTAGTTGTGGGCTAAAAAAGGTGTTTTGATTCTTGCGATTGCCCCTTAACTCGCTCCCCATTTCTATAGTCTAAATTTCAAATATTACTAATCAGTCGAAGTACCCGATAAATACGCGTCCTTTCATTGACCTCTTCTGTATAAGGATCATGTTCTAGCTTATTCTCTGAGATGAGCTTTAAATGCGTCACTCGCCCTCGGCGGTTATATATTTTTTGGACGTACTTCACCATGACGACGCCGTTATTTTGCACGGCGCATATATCGTTGTCTCGGACATTTTCTACATTGGCGATTGGTTCGCATACAATCAAATCCCCCATCTTAATAACGGGCTCCATACTATTACCTTCGATTTTGAAGGCAATCAAATCTGTCCCAGGCATATCAGGGATAGAGAAATAAAGACTATTATCCTCCAATGTAGGTGCACTGATACCGTGGTTTGCCATTGCGTGAACATTGGTAAACATAATATTACCAACACCTCCTTGAGGCAGAGAAACCTCACTATCAAATCGTGGCGCTGTTTTCCCGAAAGGGCGACCAATACCATAGAGCATATAATCCTTGTTCACATTATAAGTTTCACAAAGCTTATCAATGTGTTTGTAATCAAAACACCGCTTGTCCTCCTCATTCAAAAAAGCCCGAATAATATGACCATAACCTCGGTTTCCTAGGATTTTATCAGCAAAATCCCCCATTCCACGACCATTTCTGTCATTCTTTACCACCAATCCCTTATCCACCAAGGTATTGAACACCTCTACAAACCGATTATTCAAATCTATCCTATCCTTTCCTATCATAAGAAGCTGTTTTAAATTAAAAGGATTTATTCTCAAAACAAATCTAAAACAAAAATTTTAATAAAACAATTATTTTTAATCTTTTTATTTTATTTATCAAATTGTTTTTAAATTGTCCTGCTTTTTTTGCCGCTACATTTACATCTAAAGACTATACAAAAAGTATTGTTTGTTAAATAATCCATAAGCTCTGTCGAATATTTACATTTCCAATATAGTTTGTAGAGAATATTGATTAAGTTTATACGTAGAAGAAAGATTGGGATAAGCAACAAACCCAAATCAATTAAAAAACAATGTCCAACTTTGCTGACATAAAAAAAGGGCTTTCCAATTATGAAATGTTGGAAAGAGAACTGACGCTCAAGCAGCTTCAGATCAATCGGCTATTGGATATTACACAAGCGATCAACAACAATCTACCTGCCATTGGTCTTTTTAAGATGTATAGCTCGTTTTTGAGTTGGGAAATGGGTGTCAAAAAAATGGCGCTCTTTATTCGAGAAGAGGACGAATCTTGGTGCTGTGCCACTTCGATAGGTATTGACGAATCACTGCTGACGCTAGATGTTACCGAAAGGCTGGCTACATTCGAGCGGCTCAATAATATCTCCCAAGATGAGCATCCCCTCATCAATCAATTTGACGTGGTCATCCCTGTCAAACACAAGAAAGTAGCTATTGCCTATGTGTTCATCGGAGGGTTCGGGGAGAATGAAGATATTTTCAATAAAGTCCAATTCATCACCACTATCACCAATATCATTGCGGTAGCCATTGAGAACAAACGGCTTTTCCGTCAACAAATAGAACAGGAACGATTGGGTAAGGAAATGGAATTGGCCTCTACTATGCAGAATATGTTGGTACCCAGCCAATTTCCTTCCAATGATAGATACGAGCTATCCAGCATCTACAAACCGCACATGGGCGTGGGGGGGGATTATCTGGACTATATTGATTACGATGACCCTCGCTTTGCCTTCTGTATAGGCGATATTTCTGGAAAAGGCCTGGCAGCTGCTCTATTAATGGCAAGCTTTCAAGCCTCCCTACATTCCCTCATCAATAGACGGATCAAAGCAGAACCATTCATACAAGAACTAAACAAGGCCGTCTTCCAAGCTGCCAAAGGCGGGAAATTCATCACCTTCTTTATTGGAGAGTTCAATCTGGAAACAAGGGAATTAATTTACATCAATGCAGGGCATAATCCTCCTGCCATGATTATGGGAGGAGAGTTAATCAAACTAGATAAAGGCTGTACCATCCTAGGGGCTTTTGAGGAAATCCCTGTCATGGAAGTGGGTAAGATACATGTGGATAAAGAAGCCTTGATTGTTACTTTCACCGATGGTTTATCGGATGTACAAGATAATGCAGGCAATTACTTTAATGAAGAAAGTTTGTATGACTTTGCACTTAAAAACAGTGAATTGTCCGCCAAAGGTTTCAATGATGCGCTTCTGACTCATATTGATTTATTCCGAGGTGAGCAGCCTTTCCCAGACGATTTTTCTGTTTTAACTTGTAAAATATTCGGATAAACTCAACCCCGCTTTACTTTAATTGTTGTCAACAACAAAGCTTTACATCTATCACATTATAACTTAGGTAGAAAAAAGTTTTCCTTTAACAGATTCCGCTTTAATTACCATTTTTTTAAGTAGTTGTTTAAATTTATAGTTTAGACAATAAAGTTGCTCAACATATAACGATTCATATAACTGGATGAAAGATAAGAACGTCGCTGGCATATTAGCATTGATATTTGGCATTTTTGGGGTACACCGATTTTATTTAGGACAAACTGGGCTAGGTATACTTTATATCCTCATGTTTATTTTCACAGTTGGTACGGTCCCATTCCTGCTAGGCATTTTAGATGCCATTCTATTCTTTGTAATGAACAAAGACACCTTTGACGATAAATATAATAGAGCCCCTAGGAATAGAAACAGCAGGGGTCGATTTGCAGAAGAAGGTAGAGAAGATGAAAATCTTAGGCGTAGACGAGCATTCGAAGAACGCCGTAGAAGGAGAGAACTAGAGAAAGATAAAGATTGGGACAGAGAACGCCGTAGGGATATGCGCCCTGAACCACGCTATCACAAACGACCTGATAGGACAAAAGTACCCACTTATAAAAATAAAACGCAAAAACTCAATCCCTATAAAACAAAGGGAATCGCCAAGTTCAAAGACTACAACTTCGAGGGGGCTATTGAAGATTTTGTAAAAGCACTCAATGTTGAACCCAGAGATGTGGCGCTGCACTGGAACATTGCCTGCGCCTACTCTATGGAAGAGCAAGTCAATGAATCTTTATTCCATTTAAGCAGGGCTGTCGAACTGGGTTTTGTAGACTTCAACCGCATCAAAACGCACGATGCGCTAGCTTTTGTTCGTTCTACGGATGATTTTGATGTCTTTGTCAAAAATGGTTACAAACTGACCAAAGAAATCCAAGTAGAAACATCCAAAGAAGAAGCACCTCAACCAGTCGTCCAACAATTGGATGCCCCAAAACAAAACTTACTAGAAGAGCTGCCCGAAATCCCAGAAGAAAAAGAAGAGGAAGTCCCCGCTGATTTATTGGAACAAATTCAGAAACTTTCTGAACTGCGAGATAAAGGCTACCTTTCTGAAGAGGAATTTGCGATGCAAAAGAAGAAGATATTGGGGTAAAGCACTAGGCGGTTTCTATCCTTCTGACATTTTCTTTTTTCCATTCGTAAAGAAG
>JAHDBO010000292.1 GCA_020630355.1 Saprospiraceae bacterium | reverse complement strand
TCAATACCATCGAAGGGCCTGTCCTAGTCATTGCAGGACCAGGAACGGGCAAGACACACGTACTTTCGGCGCGTATTGGGCGTATTTTGCAGGAGACAGATGCCTTTGCGCACAATATTCTTTGCTTGACCTTTACGGATGCGGGCGTATTGGCGATGCGAGAGCGATTGCTGCAATTCATCGGTCCCGATGCGCACAAGGTGCATATTTTTACTTTTCACTCTTTTTGCAATTCCATTATCCAAGAAAATCTGGAACTCTTTGGGCGGCACGACCTAGAGCCTATTTCGGATTTGGAACGGGTGGAAATCATTCGGGAAATCATCGATAAATTACCACTCGACCACATCTTAGTCAAGGGACGAGCGGACCTATATTATTACGAGGGGCATTTGAAGGACTTGTTTTCTAAAATGAAACAAGAAAACTGGTCGCCCAATATCATTCGAGAACGGATTAAAGCTTACCTAGAAGATTTACCCAACCGAGAGAACTATATCTACAAACGGAAAACCAAGGAATTCCAAAAAGGGGATTTGAAACAAGCCCAGTACAACGAGGAAGTCGAGCGGATGCAGCTCTTACAAGCCGCTGCTAGTTTGTTGCCCTATTATCAAAAGGCGATGAAAGAGCGTCAACGCTACGATTTCGATGATATGATTTTATGGGTCTTGGAGCGCTTTCAAAACAGGGAATCGCTACTGCGCCGTTACCAAGAGCAATACCTTTATTTCCTAGTGGATGAATACCAAGATACGAATGGCGCACAGAATAAAATCTTGCAACTATTGATGGATTTTTGGGAGAAACCCAACGTCTTTGTCGTAGGGGATGACGACCAGTCCATTTACGAATTTCAAGGGGCACGACTGAAGAACATCCTAGATTTCTATCAAGCGCAACAGCCCGATTTGGAGCTAATTTTACTAGACAACAATTATCGTTCCACTCAAAATATACTGGACACCTCCAAAGCGGTTATCGACCATAATGCCCAGCGTATGGTTTCCAATATCGATGGGCTACAAAAGGAAATCAAGGCAAAGCATCGCCACTATGCCCAGTCAAAAGTACAGCCCCAAATCCTACAATACCCCAATCGCTCCAATGAGGAAGCCGACTTGCTAAGCCGCATTGAAAGCCTTCATCAATCAGGTATTCCTTTATCGGAAATGGCAGTGCTTTACGCCAAGCACAAACAAGCGAGCGACCTCATTCGATTGCTAGAAAAAAAAGGGATTCCGTACAATACTAAGCGGCGTATCAATATTCTCGATTTGGTTTTAATTAGGAATATCCGACACTTCATGGATTATGTGCAGCTAGAGCAGCAACATCCACATAGCGGAGAGGAAGCCTTATATCAGTTGCTTCATTTTGATTTTTTGGGTCTGAATGCTTCTGATATTGCTAAAATCAGTCGGCACTCAGCGAGCCTCAGCAGGAAACAATATCGTCCTTGGCGAGAAATCATTGCCGATAAAAAACTCCTTCAAAAACTAGGTATCCAAGATTTGGATGCCTTCGAGGCCTTGAATGATTTCCTAGAACAAATGATTCAAGATGTGGTGAATTATCCACCTTTGCAGTGGTTGGAACGATTCATCAATCGGAGTGGATTATTAAAAAAACTTCTAGCACAAAACGACAAGGCTTGGTGGCTGCAAGTGTTGAATACTTTCTTTGATTTTGTCAAAAATGAATCTCGTAAACGACCAAGGTTGAGCCTAGCCAAACTATTGGACTTGCTGAAAAGCATGGATGCCAATCGTATCCCAATCGGTGTGCAAAAAACCATCCAATTCGAGGATGGCATCCATCTAATGACGGCACACGCTTCAAAGGGGTTGGAATTTCGGGTGGTCTTTATGCTCGATGCGGTCAAGGACAATTGGGAGCCGAGCAATCGAGGGAATCAACAACGCTTCAAATTCCCCGATACGCTCACTTTTTCTAGTGAATCGGATGCGGTTGAAGCTCGAAGACGTTTGTTTTATGTGGCAATGACACGGGCACAAGAGCAGTTGTATATTTCTTTTTCAGAACAGAATAAAGAAGGGAAAGCTTTAGCTAAAGCCGTTTTTGTAGATGAAATCCTGAATCGAACCGATTTAGAAATCCAAACGCCCAACTTGGATTCTGAGCATTTGATTGCCGTACAAGCCTTGTATTTGGCGGAAGCCCAAAAACCAACAATTTCCAATCCTGACAAAGCACTCGTTGACCGCTTGCTAGAGGATTTTGTGATGAGTGCTTCAAGTTTCAACGCTTACATTTACTGTCCTTTGAGTTTCTATTTTCAGTATGTGTTGCGTGTACCGAGCACGACGAGCCCAGCCGCCGCTTACGGTACAGCACTGCACAATGCCTTAGAGCGACTCTTCAATGAAATGTACTATTCCAAGACCAAAGAATATCCAAAAGTAGAGCGCACCATTCGTCATTTTGAACTAGAGATGCAGCGGCAAAAAGGAAATTTCACCAAGAAGCAGTACGGCCGCAGCCTAGAAAAAGGACAAGCTTTTTTGAGCAAATATTATCAAGAAATTCTACCCACTTGGAATAAGAACGGCTCGGCGGAATTGGAATTGCGCCAAGTAGAATACAAGGGTATTCCAATCAAAGGGACGATTGATAAAGTGGAAATCATAGACAAGGAATCCGTGCACATCATCGACTATAAAACGGGTTCGCACAACAAGGATAAAATCAAAGCACCAACACCTTCCAAGCCCGAAGGAGGCAAATATTGGCGACAATTAATTTTTTATAAAATCTTATTTGAAAATTATAGAAATACCTCGCATCGGGTCATCTCTGGAGAAATCCAATATTTGGATACCGACAAGAAAGGGGATTTCGTCCGACGGAAAATCATCTA
>JAHDBO010000291.1 GCA_020630355.1 Saprospiraceae bacterium | reverse complement strand
ATTATAGAAAAAATATAAAACTGTAAAGTTTTGTTTTTCAATCTAATATCTAAAGACTAATGTCTAAAATCTATTCTCGAGTAGAAAAAGGCAATTTGATACTTTTCAACTCTGTTCCATCAGCCGTCTCAATATCTTCAAAAGTGCCTTTTGCTTGGTGATACTCGGAGGTTTCCAGTTCTTCCAGTTCTAAAATTGGGGCGATACAGACGTCTTTCCCTTTAAATAGGGCAGTCCATTCGGCTCTGGTTTTAGTTTTGAAAAGGGCTTCTACCTCAGGTTTAGGGAAAGTGGACACTAAGAGTTCAAGCTGGTTTTCCCGTTTCCATTCAGGCATTTGTACGATGTCGCAGATGTTGTTCCAGAACTTGAGTTCCATAGCAGCGACTGAAAGCCACTTCCCGTCAGCGCACTCATAAGCGGCATAGTTGACGGTCGTTTTACCATTGATAATATTGAACTGTCGGTAATCCATACCGCCTTTGTAAATCGAGTAGGGGACGGCCAAAAAAGGATGTACCGCATCCGCAATCGAAACATCCAAATAAGCGCCTTTTCCAGTATGTGCTTTTTTCAATAATGCCGCTTGCATGGCCATCACCGCCATATAAGCCCCACCGATGTCCGCAAATTGCGTATCGGGCACGGTTGGTTTGCCACGCTCATCTTTTAACAAGCTCATCATACCCGAATAAGCCAAATAGTTGAAGTCATGGCCTGCTTCCTTAGCGTACTCATTATCTTGTCCGTAGCCTGTCAGGGAAACATAAACAATCTCTGGATTGATGGCTTTGATTTGCTCATAACCGAAGCCCCAAGCTTCCATCGCTCCTGGACGGAATTGCTCTATCAAAGCATCCGCATCTTCAATCATTGCTAGGAGTTCCGCTTTGCCTGCTTCGGTCGAGTAATCTATAATCTGCTGGGTCTTATTGTGGTTGATTTGGTGGAATAGGATACTTGCCCCATCTACTTGTGGCCCCGTAAAACGGGCATAATCCATCCGTTTTGGACTCTCGATTTTGATGACTTCTGCCCCCATTTGTGCTAACAAATGAGTTGCCACTGGACCTGGTAATAATCGAGTGAAATCAATGATTTTGATGCCGTTCAATAAGTCCATTTGCTGCGGTATTCTATAGAAGTTCGTAATTTGAACTGGAAATTACATATTATTATTGATTATCTAGATACATAGGCTACCTAGTAAATTAGCTTTTTAAAACTATATCGTTAGTCTAAACGAAGGTCGGAATCGTCTTGAAATTGGATTTCAAAAAAATGCTTCTTTTTCTTTTGTTTCAATGACAAAAGAAACAAAAATTCTAGCCTAGATTTGTTTCTAATCCTCCACTGCACTTGAAATTCCTAAACCTTTTAAAACTCGCCCTTTTGGGTTTGCTACGATGCAGTTCATGGCTTATTTGTTTGTTGTGGTTCGCATTTGCTTTCAGTGTTAGGTTCATACACTAAAAGTTTTATAACGAAATTTCGGCGTTGGTTTCGGGAAACAAATAAGACCCTTC
This sequence comes from Saprospiraceae bacterium, assembly GCA_020630355.1. Classification (GTDB taxonomy): domain Bacteria; phylum Bacteroidota; class Bacteroidia; order Chitinophagales; family Saprospiraceae; genus JAHDBJ01. The sequence continues at coordinate 1,361 of JAHDBO010000291.1, read as the reverse complement.
TCAAGAGAAGTATTGTGATAGAAAACTAAAATTTGAGGGTAAATGATTCTGTCGTCATAGACTTGAGTTAATTCCACTTATTTTCATTATATTAGACATTATTCTATTTTCGATTTAGGCAAAGTCAGAAAGCTATAAAAAGATAAAATCCAGTCTAATATCTATCTACTAACATCTAAAATCTAACGATTATGGCTCAATTTACAATCAATGTCAACGGCAAACCAATGTCTGTTGAGGCTTTGCCCGATACGCCCTTGCTCTGGGTTTTACGGGATTATTTAAAACTAAAAGGGACTAAGTTTGGTTGCGGTATCGCTCAGTGTGGTGCTTGTACCGTTCATTTGGATGGGGTTGCGATGCGTTCTTGTGCCCTCCCTATTGCACAAATTGAAAATCAGAAAATCACAACGATAGAAGGACTTTCTGAAGATGGCACACATCCCGTGCAGCAAGCTTGGCAGGAGCATGATGTAGCACAATGCGGGTATTGCCAAACGGGGCAAATCATGTCAGCCGCCGCTTTGTTGGCGGACAACAACAATCCTTCCGACCAAGAAATCGCTCAAGCGATGAATGGTAATATTTGCCGATGTGGTACTTATACGCGTATCAAGGCAGCGATTAAAACAGCGTCCAAATTGGGCTAGGATTTAATAGACATTACTCTATTTTCGATTTTGGTTACAGCAGTAGGTTATGGAAATTGATTTTCAATCTAAAATCTAAAGACTAATTACTAAAATCTAATATTGATTAAAAAAGAATCATAATGATAATCAAGACAAAATATAATAGACGGTCCTTTTTGAAAGTGACTGGTGCAGCAGGAGGCGGTTTATTATTGGGCTTTAGTTTTTTGGCAGGTTGTAAACCTTCGGAAGTAGAAAAACTGGTGATGCCCGATAACTGGTTTGATATGAATGCCTATATCAAAATTGGGGATAATGGCGTAGTGACTATCCTGTCGCCCAATCCAGAGATAGGGCAAAATGTGAAGACTTCTATGCCGATGTTGGTAGCGGAGGAATTGGATATAGATTGGAAAAAAGTAGTGGTAGAACAGGCGGGTCTGGATACCGAAAAATTCTCCAGACAAATTGCAGGCGGTAGTCAATCTATCCGCAGCGGCTGGAAAAGTTTGCGTACGGCAGGCGCAACCGCTAGGCGAATGCTCTTAGAAGCAGCCGCTCAAAAAATGGAAGTATCTATTGAGGAACTAAGCACAGAAGCAGGTGTGATTTACCATAAAAAATCGGGTAAATCGCTGGGTTATGGTGCCGTCGCTTCCGAAGCAGCAAAATTGGAAGTACCCGAAGAAGTCACTTTGAAGGATGCGAAAGATTTCAAAATTATTGGTC
>JAHDBO010000290.1 GCA_020630355.1 Saprospiraceae bacterium | reverse complement strand
TTCAATCCATGCCTAAATGGAAGCCTGGAAAGCAAAGAAATAAGCCTGTAAAGGTGAAATTCAACTTGCCAGTACGCTTTAAGTTGCAACAATAATTGGCAACACCTTTTATAGCAAAATGCCCTATCAGCTTCGGCTGATAGGGCATTTTTGTTTTGTTGTTGCTTCGGGCAGAATAATGCTATTCTTTTTTCCAACTCACCTTCGTTTCCACTTCCCAATTTTTACGGACTTCTGGCAAATCATTCCTAGAATAACGTTCTGGTTGGCTTTTTTGAGCATAATTTCCTGAGCTCCACCTTCGATTCCTGTCTTTGTCCTCTACTATTTCTAAAGTATATCGCCCTGGCAACAACTGGGTATAAACCAATTCTTTCAGGGTATCTCCTTCTACAATCTTCACGGCTCCTTCTTTTTTGTCCCCATAAAGCAATTGCACCAAATATTGCTGCTCTGCTTCAAGGCTATCCAACTGAATTTTCAGAATACCATAGTCTTTTTTCTTCTTGATTTTAAACTGGTATTCAAAAGTATCGTTTTTAAGTCCGTAAATGTCTTCTAGTGCATTGGGCAGAATCTGTACTGAATATTTTTTGCCTTCCTTCCAATTCGATTCTAGTGTATAATCCATCCTAGTATTGGATTGAGCATTTAGCCTAAAAGGCAATGCCACCGTCGTGGAATCTTCTACAATCGTAATTTTACTAGTATCAATCGCCCAAATAGGTGTTGTAAACCCAAGCACAGGGTTTTCATTGGGCGCAACATCTATCACATTCTGCCTTCCTATGTCTTTTCGGGTCAGCTTCTTATCTGACTTTGTAAAATCAATACTGTTTGGCAATCTAAAATCAATCGTATCGATGATTCTGTCCGCCGTTTTGACCACTATTTCCCACTTAGCGCTATCTATTATTTTTTTATCATAAAAAAGAATAATGGAATCCTTATCCAACTCCATAGAAGTCCGTTTGAAATAGGACGGATATTCTAGCTCTATACTATCAGGAATTTGATTGAAGCCTATCCGCAATTTTCCATAATCCCTATACTTTGTTTCTGTAATAGCAAGAGGCTGGTCTGGTGTGAACAAGGTAATCGAAAGCGGCGCTTGCTGAGCAGTATCCAGCACCAAAAAATCATCGGGAAAACCAATGGCTTCTGTATTTCTATCATAGAGATAATTCAAATTGGCATCCTGCAAAGCAAAGACCTTAAAAGTATCTGCTCGCACATAGTCTATAGTAAAAGTCCCTGTTTTGTTGGTTCTCGCAAAGTAATACGGTCTTTCTTTTTGCACGACGGTATCCGCTAGATTATCATACAACATCACTAAAACTTCCTTGACGCCCTCCCCCGTTTTAGCATCTATTACCTTTCCTCTCACAGAGAGTGAATCAATCGCATCACCTGTTGAGAAAACGAATTTCAGGTTTTCAGGGGCGTTCCCTTCTGTGATGTCCTTGACTGCCGTCCCAAAATTGATACTATAAGTTGTATTGCTTTTGAGCACCTCTTGTTCATCTAATTTAATTCGTACAGATTTACCTCGAATCGTAATTTCAGGACGATATTCTAATGGTGGCGAAATAACGACTTGTTGATTGGCTCGCTCCAATTTGACCCACTCATCAAAAGTCAGTTTAATGATTCTTTCTTTGAAATTCGTCTGAAGATTGGGCGTGGATTCTTTCAAGACTAATTGGGGCGCCCGCTCATCTTTCGGGCCTCCAGTGGGCGCCACTGGACTAGCACAAGCAGTATACAATAAAACGCCTAAGCACCAAATGCCCAACCAACTGTATTTATTCCTAGTGTTTTGCAAATTCCTTTTAGTTTAGTTTGTTGCTCCGCAACAAGTTTAGTTTCTGCTTCGCAGAAGTTGAGTATTTTGGCTTTCGCCAAAAGTTTAGGTTTCGTTTCGCGAAGTTTAGTTATTTCCCAAAGCTTGATTTCTAGCTTATCTCGGCTTGCGCATAGGCTCATTTGCCGTAAGGCAAATCAATTCCTCAATTCCTCAATTCCTCAATTCCTCAATTTAAACCTCAAACAAATCCCGATACAACTCCTCGACTTTTGAGACGGGATTGACCTGAATATCATACCTCGATACATCCAATCCTTTCAAATTATATTTAGAGATATAAATTTCTTCAAAGCCTAAACGATTGGCTTCTTGTATTCGCTGGTCGACCCGATTGACCGCCCGTATTTCACCAGACAAGCCTACCTCTCCTGCAAAGCATATATTACTGGGAATCGCTACATCCTGTAGCGAAGAAATCAAAGCTGCCACAATCGCTAAGTCAATAGCAGGGTCATCCACTCGGATGCCACCTGCAATATTGAGAAAAACATCGTTTTGTGCAAAAGGTAGCCCACCTCTTTTTTCCAAGACAGCCAGCAACATACTCAATCGACGCAAATCAAATCCCGTTGCAGAACGCTGGGGCGTACCATAAACCGCAGTGCTCACCAAGGCTTGCGTTTCTATCAGCATTGGTCGTTGTCCCTCTATGGTAGCTGCCACTGCAGAACCGCTCAAATCCTCTTCTTTTTGAGAAAGTAAAAGCTCAGAAGGATTGCTCACTTGTCGCAATCCGTTAGCTTGCATTTCATAAATGCCTAGTTCATCTGTAGAACCAAATCGGTTTTTAATCGTTCTCAAAATACGATAGGTGTAGTTCCTATCTCCCTCAAACTGAAGGACGGTATCGACAATGTGTTCTAGTAATTTTGGTCCTGCTATCGCCCCATCTTTATTGATATGTCCGATGATAAAAACGGGGATATTCATTTCCTTGGCAAAGCGCTGCAACTCCCCTGTACACTCTCGAATCTGCGATACGCTGCCAGGCGTAGACTCTATAAACGGAGAAACAATCGTTTGTATAGAATCAATGACCA